>JAAZEK010000068.1 GCA_012512335.1 Clostridiales bacterium
CCAGGGTCATAATCTATTGCTACAATGTTTGCATTTGGATGATTTTCTTTAATCTTTCGAATCATACCTTTACCAGATATATGATTAGGCAGGCATCCAAAAGGCTGAGTACAAACTATGTTTTCTACTCCGGAATTTACCAACTCCAACATTTCTGCTGTCAACAACCAACCTTCTCCCATTTTTGTACCAGTTCCAATATACCCTTTTGTTAATGACTTGATATGGTCAAAGGATGCAGGTGCTTTAAAACAGTCCTGTGTTTTTACAGCATCGATTAGGATTTTCTGCATCTTAAGCAGGTATCTAGTTAGTATATTAGAGAATATAGAAGCTATCTTTTTACTTCCGTACAATTTGTAATCCGTAGCCCCATTATCGGTACTATAGATAATGAAATCCAACAGTCCAGGTACTTCTACTTCAGCACCTTCCTGTTGTAGGAACTCTTCAAGATTATTATTTCCAAGAGGTGAGTATTTTACATAAATTTCGCCTACTACTCCAACCTTTATTTTATCTGACTTTACTACAGGAATAGCAGCAAATTCCGCAGCAATTTGTTCCATATTACTCTTGACCTTTCGATTGTTCAATATGCTCCTTGCGCTCAATTCGTTACTTAAGCGTGCTATCCATTGCTCTGTCAACTTATCTGCATCTCCCTGATTTATTTCATAGGGGCGTGTTTGATTAGCCAAAAGCATAAGAATGTCTCCATAAAGAACTGCATACACAAACTGGATGAGCATGCTCAAGGTGATTTTAAATCCTGGATTTCTCTCCATAAAATTTAAGTTAAAGGAGACTACAGGGATATCCTCCATATTATTTTTCTCTAATGCTTTACGTAGTAGGTATATGTAATTAGAGGCTCTACATCCGCCTCCGGTTTGGGTGATAATCAATGCAAGCTTGTTTCTATCATATTTTCCACTTTTCACAGCATCCAGTAGCTGACCAATTACTAACAGAGCAGGGTAACAGGTATCATTGTGGACATTTTGCAGTCCTTCATTCACAATCTGAGGGTGTGTAGTATCTAGGAGCTTCATCTTATATCCAAACTTTAACATTATTAGTTCCAAAAATCTCATATGAATAGGTAGCATCATAGGACATAAAATGGTGTATTCCTTTTTCATCTCTTTAGTAAATAAAAGCCTTCCATTTTTCGCGTATTTTAATTCGCTCATATAAAGGTCCTCCTATAATGAAATAGCTGCAATTAGGCTACGAAGGCGAATCTTAGCTGCACCTAAATTGTTAATTTCATCTATTTTAATCTGTGTATATAGCTTATGCTTCGATTCTAAAATTTCTCTAACCTCGTCGGTTGTTACTGCATCCAGGCCACAGCCGAAAGATACCAGCTGAACTAATTGCATATTATTGTGCTTGGCTACATAATGGGCTGCATTGTATAATCGGGCATGATAGGTCCATTGATTTAGAACACGTACTTTCCTTTTTTTCTCCAAGTGGCTAACACAATCCTCAGATATAATTACCAAGCCTAAGGAGGTTATCAGCTGATCCATTCCATGGTTAATTTCTTGGTCAATATGATAAGGTCTACCAGCAAGAACAATTACAGTATGGTCATTATCTTCAGCATATTTTATAGCCTTTTTACCATAATCCCTAACATCGTCCATATACTGGAAATACTCATGGTAGGCTTTTTTGGTAGCTTTACGAGTTTTTCGTTCAGGTATACCGAACATCTCTCTTAAGTAAGCTGATATTTTTTTTAGAAATTGCCTTGAATCACTTAGAGAGAAATAGGGGTATAGGAAATTCACTTCATCTAGACTGGACATATTTGCTTTAATCAGCTCTGGATAATAAGCAACTACTGGACAGTTGAAGTAATTATCACCTGTTTCTTCGTCAAAATTGTAGGTCATACAGGGATAAAAAATAGTCTTTATACCTTGTTCCAAAAGTAATTCTATATGTCCATGGATTAACTTAGCGGGATAACACACGGTGTCAGATGGAATTGTATGCTGACCTTTTGAATACACTTCCTTTGATGAATTACCGGATATAACTACCTCAAATCCCACCTCAGATAGCAGAGTGTGCCAGAATGGTAAGTTTTCATACATATTGAGCCCCATAGGGATACCGATTTTGCCTAAAGGTGCATCTTTTCGAGGTTGATATTTTTCTAATCGCTCTAATTTAAAGCGATAGGCATTAGGAAGCTCGTTTTTCTTGTTGTTACCTAGAGGAAATTCACAGCGATTCCCAGAAATATATCTTTCGCTACCTGAAAATCGATTTATTGTAAGATTACAACGATTAGTGCATCCTTTGCATTGCGTAGCCTTTGCAGTATGCTCAAAGTTTTTGAGTTCTTCTGGATTCAAAATAGATGATTGCTCTAGTTTGAGACTTTTAGCATATAAGGCTGCACCATATGCACCCATAAGAGCAGCTATTGGTGGTCGGGTAACCTTTTTACCCGTTTCCAGTTCAAAGCTACGCAAAATAGCGTCATTTAGGAAGGTGCCACCTTGTACTACTATGTTATCACCTAGTTCATCGGGAGAGGAGACTCGAATTACCTTATATAGTGCGTTTTTAACGATACTAACAGCTAAACCTGCTGCTATATCAGTTACTTCTGCACCATCTTTTTGCGCTTGCTTAATTGATGAATTCATAAATACTGTGCATCGAGATCCAAGGTTTACAGGATTCCTTGCACGCAAACCAAGCTCTGCAAATTCAGCTATGGGATACCCTAGAGCTTGTGCGTAGGTATCAATAAAGGAACCGCATCCTGAGGAACATGCTTCGTTTAGCATAATAGAATCTACTGCATTATTCTTAATTCTAAAGCATTTCATATCTTGACCGCCAATATCTAATATAAAATCCACCTTAGGATCATAGAAATGGGCAGCTAAATAATGGGCAATGGTTTCAACAATGTTGCCGTCTAAATGAAAACCCTGCTTAACCAATTCTTCACCATATCCTGTGGAAGCGCTGGCTCTTATGTTTATTCGATTAGCTCCCAGGCGATATATATTCTCCAGATGAACCTTTACTATTGGGATAGGTTCTCCATAGTTTGACTGATAAAATTGATACAGGATATCCCCTTCTGGTGTAATCAAGACTAACTTAATTGTAGTAGACCCTGCATCAATTCCAAGGTATGCATCACCTTCGTATGTATTTATATCAATATACTTTACCTTGTTTTCACTATGCCTTTTATTGAATAATTGAAATTCTTCTTCATTCTCAAATAAAGGGGGGAGAGATTCTATAGCATGTTCCAGATTGATTGCTTCATGAAAGCGGCTGTCCATTTCTTGGTAGTCCATTAATTGACTTTGATTCTTACTATATAAAGCTGCACCTAAGGCAACATAATACTCTGCATTTTCTGGGAAAATGGCATGCCTAGAATCCAATTTCAATGTCTCTATAAAGCGTTTCTGAAGCTCTACCTGAAAAGTTAGAGGGCCGCCAAGGAAGGCAATTGTGCCTTTAATATCTCGGCCTTGTGCCAGTCCGGCTATGGTTTGATCAACTACAGCCTGATAGATACTTGCGGCTATATCGGTTTTGTTAGCCCCTTGATTTAGTAGAGGCTGTATATCAGACTTGGCAAATACACCACAACGAGAAGCTATATCATATATTTTCTCATGCTGGGAGCTGAGCTCGTCTAACTCATTTAGTGATACATTCAGTAGAGAGGCCATTTGATCAATAAAAGCTCCTGTACCACCTGCACAGCTTCCGTTCATTCGCTCCTCTGAGCCACCTGTTAGAAAGAGTATTTTTGCGTCTTCGCCACCTAATTCAATAACTACATCGACATCGTCTAAATAACTTTCAACAGCTATCCGAGTAGCAAAAACCTCCTGTACAAATTCAAACCCCGCGTCCTTAGATAAACCAAGGCCAGCAGAACCTGTAATTGCAAGTTTCAAACTGTTGCCTTGTAGCATATTTTCTAGTCCGTCAATTAGTTCTGTTGTGGTCTCTCTGACCTTAGCGAAGTGTCTTCCATAGTGCTTATATAAAATATTATTATTTTCGTCCAACACTACAACTTTAACTGTAGTGGAACCGATATCTATTCCAATGTATCGTTCCATTTATCCACCTATTCTATTTGTAAAGATATATATATAAACTTGATGCTTTTGCATTTGTATATACATAACATTATAACCTGCATAGCAAATAGAATCAAGTTGCACACAAATGGTTGATTAAAGGGTAAGAATAATGATATTATGGTTTTAAATCAAATAACGAAGGGAAGGGATTTACTATGAGCTATGAGTTTATAATAAGTGGCTTTGCTGATGAAATTGATGCGGATTTAAATGTACAGATGGATGTTTTGGATCAGCTTGAAATCAAATACATCGAAATGCGCGGGGTTAACGGCAAAAATCTTACGGATTACACCCTAAATGAAGTGAAAGAGATTAAAAAACAGTTAGATCAAAGAGGATTTAGATTGTCTGCTGTAGGTTCGCCTATTGGTAAAATAGGTATTAATGACGATTTTGCTCCTCACCTGGAAAAGTTTCGCCACACGCTGAAAATAGCAGAAGTCATGGACACAAAATACATAAGAATGTTCAGCTTCTTCATACCTAAAGGAGAAGATCCTGCACAATATCGAGACGAAGTGTTAAACCGCTGGAGAGCATTTTTGGAAGCGGCTGAAGGAACTGATATAACATTACTACATGAGAACGAAAAGGATATTTATGGTGATACCCCTGAACGCTGTTTGGATTTAGTGGAGAGTCTGAATAATGAATCTTTTAGATTAACCTTTGATCCTGCTAATTTTGTTCAATGTGATGTAGAGGTTTATCCCAAAGCATTTGATATGCTGAAGGATCATATTGAGTATATGCACATAAAAGATGCGTTGTCTGATGGACATCAAGTAGTACCTTCTGGTCAAGGGGATGGTAAGATTAAAGAAGTACTAGATGCTCTGAGAGAAATGGGATATCAAGGATTTCTATCTTTGGAACCTCATCTCGGCAACTTTGTAGGCTTTGCTGATTTAGAGCCTGGTACTGTAGGTTCAGATATGCCTGAAGGAGGAGCCAAGCAGTTTTCCATTGCAGTTCATGCCTTAAGGCAGTTGTTGTAGGAATATATGTCCCTCTGTTTTCATATATTGAACAGGGGGACAACTTGTTCTCCTAGTTAATTATCCAAAGGGGGAAAAGACATGCCTAGACCTGAGACTCTTAGCTACGCTTTAAACAAAAAGACAGACAAGTTGTTAAAAGCACACCGCTACAAAGGTAGAGGCATGACCATAATGATACCCACAGGAGCTGTAGCTGGATTGCTTTGGGTATACTTTTTAGGTAACATGGATCGTTATCTAAGTGCTTGGTTGTCTTTGTTTAATGATAATACAAGCACAATCTCTAATGTGTTAACTCCTTTAGAAGGATTCTATATTTATGTGTTGTTTATAGTTAGCCTACTATTTGCTTGCGTTTATATAGTGTGGAATAAGCACAATGAAAAGTTCAAGAAATATAAAAGTGAAATTTTAGAAATTTTGACTGCTGAAACATGTCAGCATAGAAGTCCTTGTTCTTGTAAGGATGATTATTGCTTTTGGTTGGAACAGGAGAAGGGTGTAGACTTATTGTAAAAACATTTAATATTTTCGTAATAAATTAATTTTTAAAGCAGGAATACTCCCATTAGTGTCGAATAATTTTAAAGTGTAACAGTTTTGAAAAAACTGAAACAATATTGTAATAATTCAAGGGGTTCTGGGAGGTTCCAAAATGAAACGTGGCAAAGTAGTGATTTCACTATTAATATCTATAATATTAATATCATCAACGGTATCGTTTACCATATTCAGCCAAAATGAAGCGACATCATACAATATGTATGTAAATAATAAAAGTGTCGGTGTGGTAAAATATGCAGCCAAAGGGCTCGTTTTTTATGATAATGCAATGAAGCATATAAGCCAACAATATCCCGATGATGCAAACATACTATCAGAGGTTCATTTCAAGGAGGCTACAGAAAATATTACAGAATTTACAGACGAATCTGAAATTGCCGATGCCATTGGAAAAGCAATAGAAGTTTTAAGCCCTGCATATGCAATCCTTATAGAAGGAGATACTATCTGCTATGTCCGAACAGTTGAGGAAGCAGAGCAACTGACTGGCTACATAAAGAAACCTTTCATTGAAGCAGTTGAATCCACTGGTAGTCAGCTGCAAAAGGTAGGGTTTTTAGAGAAGGTAGAATTTGACTTAGTAAATGTTGATTTTCAAGAGATTATAAGCGTTGATGAGGCTCTTCCCTTACTTTCGCAGAGCAGTGAATCAGTAGTTGAACACTTAGCTTCAAGTAGTGATACCTTATGGGATTTAGCTATCAAGAACAACATGAAGGTAGAAGAAATTCAAGCTCTCAACCCCGATCTGGATCCTACAAAGATCAAAGAAGGAGACACAATTGTCCTTTCAGGGGAAAAGAAGCGCTTAAATGTTAAAACTGAAGAAGCTCAAAGCTATTTAGAGGATATTCCTTTTGAAGTTGAAGAACAAGAGGATAATACCCTTCTAAGAGGAAGTACCAAAAAAGTTCAAGAAGGCAAAAAAGGTAAGAAAGAAATAGAGGCACTTATTGTTCGCGAAAATGGAATAGAGATCCATCGTGAAATCATTAAAGAAACCGTATTAGAAGAGCCGGTCAATGAGATAGTTGCCATTGGTACAAAAAAACCAGTAGCAACTCCTAAGCCAACACAAACCCCATCAAGGTCTGGTTCTACAAATAGTACACCAAAACCTACAAAGAAACCTAGTTCTACTCCAGCTCCAACAAAAAAGCCAGTAGAATCTACACCTGCGCCATCTAAGACGGATCCTACCCCAGCGCCCACCACTAAGCCAGAGTCTTCAGTTCCTAGCACAAGCAAAGGGGTTACAGGACAGGATATCGTTGATTATGCAAAAAAGTTTGAAGGTTATTCCTATGTATATGGAGGTTCAGGCCCAAAAGGCTTTGATTGCTCTGGGTTCACTGTCTATGTATATGCAAATTTTGGTATCAAAGTTACCAGGATGAATCAAGTCACAAACGGGACCCATGTGAGTAAAAGTGATTTGAAACCAGGTGACATATTGATCTTTACAAAGTTAGGCACAAGCAAAATTAACCATGTAGGCCTTTATATAGGAAATGATTTGATGATTCATGCTTCGTCGCCCTCAACTGGAGTAATTATCAGCAATATTAATAAAGGTAATTATCCTGCACGTTATCATTCTGCACGCAGGATTATCAATTAGTATCTCAGATACTAGAAGGATAGTGACATTGTACTTCAAAACAGATACATAACAGTAACTTATAGTCCTTCTGTAAAATAATTAATAATTTCGTAATAAATTTAATATTACAAGGAGGAATACTCCAACTTGTGTCGAATATGATTTATAGTGTAATAGTTTAGAAAAAATTGAAACACAATTGTAATATTAAAAAGAGGTTCTGGAGGGTTCTAAAATGAAGCGTGGCAAAGCTGTGGTTTCACTGATACTATGCATAGTTATACTTACATCATTGGTATCATTTACCATGTTTAGCGAAAATGAATCAACTGCATACAATATGTATGTAAATAATATTGATGTAGGTATTGTCAAATATGCTGCCAAAGGTCTAGCTTTATATGACAGTGCTATGAATCAAATTAGCAAACAATATCCTAAGGATGTAAGTATTCAATCTGAGGTTCATTTCAAGGAATCAATTGGAGGTTCAGCATTAACTAGTGAGTCACAAATTGCAGATGCCATTGGTAAG
>JAAZEK010000009.1 GCA_012512335.1 Clostridiales bacterium
AGTGAATACTATGCACTTGGATATCAAACTGCAGCCGAATGGTACGATGCTGGTTACATAACCGCAGATATTGCGAGCCGTGATATGACCAATACTTGGGCTCAAGATGGTGATAATGGATTAGCTTTTTCTATTGGAGGGACAATGGGCTATGAGGATCCAGCTGCTGTTTTCACTGAGCGTTATGGTATTGATTTTGTTTCAATCCCAGCATTTGGGGATGATCTACTTGCACTTAGCTTCCCCACAGGCACAGCTATTCCAGTAACTAGTGAAAATCCTGAACGTGCAATTATGCTCCTTGATCTCTTCTTCTCACCAGAGGGTAAGGAAATTTATCGTACCTTTGTATATGGCTTAGAGGATAAGCATTATGTACGCACAACAGATAATGACACAATTGATCTTCTAACTGGAACTGGCGAACCTCAATCTGATTGGGATTATGGCAAGCCAGCTTGGGTGCTAGGAACATGTGAAAATATTTTTAATACAGCCGCAGGCACAGTTAATATATACAATGACTACAAATCTAGAGAAGCAACGGCTTATGCACATCCACTACTTGGCTTTGCTCTTGATAATACAGAAGTATCAGTGGAACAAGCACAAATAAAAGCTGTACGAGATGAATATGTTCCTGTACTTGAACAAGGAATTAAGGGAGTAGATGGTTGGAGAGCTTATTACGATGAATTCCTGGAGAAGCTTGACCAGGCTGGTATTGATAGATATCTTGAAGAAATCCAAGCACAGATCGATGCTTTTGTTGCTGAAAAGGATGCTAAGTGGTAAGTATCTATAAACATAATAGTGTATAATTGATAAGTAATAGTCAAAGGGGCGGTAACCGCCCCTTTGACTATACTATAGAGTAAATGAATAATAATATGGAAGAAAAACCATTTATATGATACTCTCTTTATACATAGGGATGACCTAGTAGCTGAAGCAATAAATAAATATAGAACAAATGACCTAAAGTAAATTACATAAATGATTTTTGGAGGATAACCCATGAAAACCATACAACTTCCAGGTATCTCTTTCCCTGTGTCCTGCTTATGTCTTGGCTGTGCTTACTATGGTTCTCGGGAAAGTGAGGCTGTTTCATTTCAACTTCTTGACATATTTTATGAGAGAGGTGGTCGCTTCCTTAACACTGCACATGAATATGGCAGAGGACTTTCTGAACAAACAATTGGTCGCTGGATGTGTGACCGTAATGTTCGTGACGAAATGGCTATTACCTCAAAAATAGGAGAAGACCATGATAAACCTTACGCAAGGGCTATGAAACGTCATGAGTTGCTTGAGGATATAGATGAAACTCTATCTCGTGTAGGATACGATTATATAGAATTTGCGCTTTTGCATATAGATGATCCGGAAGTTTCTGTTGAGGAGATTCTTGAAACCATGGAGGAGATTCGACATGCTGGAAAGATACTGTATTACGGATGCTCCAACTGGTCAGTAGACCGAATGGTTGAAGCTGATACTCTAGCTAAACAGCATGGTTATGATGGTTTCCGTGTAAACGAAATTGAAATGAATCTAGCTCGTAGCAATCCAGCTAATGAAGTCAGAACTACAAAATGGGTCGATGAAGCATATGCTGCCTATCATCGCAAAACCCAAATGGCAGTAGGTGCATATTCACCACTTGCATCAGGAGCACTCACAAAACTTATTATTGACAGTGAGCTGAATAACTCACGAGAATATAATAAGAGAGCTTATGCCACACCATATAACCTGGAAATCGCCAGACGATTATATGCTTTATCAGACCAAACTGGTCATGCTAGTGCTCAGATACAGATTGCATGGTTATTGTCACAACCATATGGATTTCCTGTGTTTCCTATACTAGGAGCTCGAACCCCTGAACAATTAATTGATTGCCTTGGTAGTTTGGATATAGCTCTTACATCCCATCAGTTAGCATATTTAAAACCAGATAAAGACCTTTATTTGAAGGGAGAATTTGATAAATGAAGATTGATACCCATATACATTTATATGATCCTGCTACCAAATTGAGCTGGCCACAGCCAGGAACACCGCTTTATAGAAAGGTTTCTGCATCTGACTTTTTAACTGTAGGAGAAAAACACAATTTTTCAAAGGCTGTTGTTGTTGAATGCGCTACTGAAATAGAGAATAATATGCATATGCTTGAGACTAGCCAGGAAGAAGAAGCTGTATTAGCAGTTATTGCATACATCGATATGAAATCTCCTGAATTTACGCAGATTTATGATCGGTATTCTCAATTCTCAAAATTTCGAGGATTAAGGTATAGGTATAATAGTAGCGATGGATGTACTGATGATGTTAGAAAAAATATAGCCTATCTTTCGGGGAAAAGAGCAAATATAATTGAGCTTCATGGTAGCTATCAAGAGCTTATACAATTATCTGAGCTTGTTTTAGAAAATCCAGATGTGCAATTCATAATTGAGCATGTTGGATGTATAGTAATTGATGGGAAGGAAGTTCCTGAAGTTTACATAAATTTCTTGAAAAGAATGTCCTTGTTTGATAATGTATGTATGAAGCTATCAGCTATTATCTGCCTTTCTAAGGAAGTACCTGCACCGACTGAGCTTTCTTATTACTTACCAGTTCTTGAGGCAAATTGGAATGTATTTGGAGATGAACGTCTAATTTTTGGCTCTGATTGGCCTGTATTGGAATTAAAAGGGACATATGATGAGGCAGTTGGGCTTACCGAAGAATATCTGCGAAGTAAATCTTTAGACAGCATGGACAAGGTGATGTATCGGAATGCAATGAGAATCTATAGCTAATATGCATATGTCATCCTGAGTTGCTACGAGGAATCTTAAGTAATATGCCATTCCGAGTTATTATGAGGAATCTTGAGAGGAGGATTACAAATGCCCAATAATAAAACAGTAATGCTAGAAGAGATGACCTGGCCAGAAGTTAGCCTTGCACTTGAAAATGGTATGGATACAGTAATTATTCCAGCAGGCTCAATAGAACAGCATGGGCCACATTTGGCACTTCTTACTGATTCACTTCTCGGTGCAAATGCAGCATCAGAACTGGCAAAAAGGCTTGGAAATGCACTGGTAGCCCCAATAATAAGGCCTGGGCTTTCATCACATCATATGTCATTTCCAGGGACTATAAGCTTAAGACCCGAGGTGTTTACTGCTATAATTGAGGACTATGTAGAATCATATGCTCAACATGGTTTTAAAAATATGATTTTAGTATCTACTCATGGGGGCAATACAGTGACAATCGAAAAAATGTTACCAGAACTAAAAAGTAAATACAAGGATATAATCATTATCGCCTCTGCAGAAGTGCCGACAAATGAAGAGCTTGAAGAGCTGGCACGTTTACAGGGACTTCCCACAGGAGCATGTGGAGGTCATGCTGATGATCGCGAAACTTCTGAAATGTTATATTTAGCACCACAGCATACAAGAATGGATCAAGCAGAACAAGGCTTTATCGAGAGAGTGGATGAAGTAGCATTGGAGAGGTTTTTCCAATCTGGTGTTCAAGCCTTATCTAAAATTGGGGTAGTTGGTGATCCCTGTAATGCCAATGCAGAGCGTGGTGCCTGGTATATTAAGCAAACAGCAGATAGATTAGAACGTGATGTTCGTAATAAACTAGCGAAGGAAGGCGTAGAGATTGGATAAGATAGTAAGACTAAAGAATAAACTAAAAAACCGCGAAAAGATATTTGGCATTACAATGTCAATAGCATCCCATAATGTTGTATCATTACTCGCTTCACAGGATCCAGATTTTATTGTCCTTGATTTTGAGCATGGTCCCTGGAACCTGGAACTAGTAGAACCGATACTTCATCTGTGTCGACTAAAGGATTTACCTACAGTTGTTAGAGTACAAGACACTGTATATCATCTTATTTCAAAACCAATAGACTATGGTGCTGATGCAATCATGCTACCTCGTACTGAATCTTTACAACAGCTTAAAACGGCTGTAGAAGCACTTCGATTTCACCCTTATGGTAAAAAAGGTTTTGCAGGTGGACCAATCTTTAGGGAAAATGAGACTTTTGAGGAAATAAGAAATAATCGCCTTTTGTTTATACAGATTGAGTCTCCGAAGGGAGTAGATAATCTACCAGATATGCTGGATACATATGGGGATGACATTGCTGGTGTAATTGTAGGACCATATGATCTATCTATAATGGTTGGCACTCCACTGGAATTAAGGAGTGTTGCAGTCATGAACCAGATCGCTAGGATTACAGAAATCTGTAACAGTAGAGATAAGTCTCTTGGTATTTATTGTAATGATGAGAAGGATGCAGAGTTTTGGCATAGCAAAGGTATGAACATCCTATGGGTTGCTAGTGATATGACCTATATGGAAAAGGGATATTCTGCTGCAATGCATATAGTACGGCGATTGTAAAAATGTACTAGATGATATGTTCACTTAACAGTGAAGTCGTTTTGCCTCTGGTAATATATCGAGGATTCAGATGGAGACTTTGCTCCACTTGAATTAATAAGAGTGAACTCGCCACTTATAGAAGTGAAAGTCTTGACGTGGGAATAAGTTGAAAAACACAATTGCAATTATAAGTCTCAATTTATCAAGTATTTTATAGACATTGCCGAGAACACTGGTGAATTTATTCATGAGATGAATCGGCAAGATAATTATTTGGGAGGGGAATTGTAAAATGATTAAACAAATGCCAACCATCAAAGCGGACTGTCCAGTAGCTTCAGTGCCAGAATGGGCAATTCTAGAGAGAAGTCTATTTTCTATTATGAATCGATCTGTGGATATTATTTTGAACACTACCTGATGCCAAATGGAGAAGTGTTTTGGCCAGATAAAGAGGGTTTTCAGGCATACGGTGGAGTTGATAATGCTTTTGAGGGTTTTCATAGCTGGCCACTTTTTTATTTGATGGGTGGGGACAAGAAATTCTTAGCATTAGCTCAGAGGCAATTTGATGTAATCACAGAACAGTTTTCCAGATATAAAAGAAAGTCATCTGATTTTGAAGATGGCAGTGGTCGGGAAACCATGCTCGTAAAAGAGTATTTACCAGATATGGATTGGATGCACCAAGGAGAGTCTGCATTATACTTTTATTTTCTCAATCTAGCTGACCCTGGCAACAAAAAGAACAAAGAACGATCAATCCGATTTGCCAGCTTTTTCAATAACGAAGATGAAGATATTCCTGAATATAACTATGACTATGAGAATAAGGTTTTTAAAACTGCTCATATTGGTAGTAACGGTCCTATGTTTTCACAATATGATAAACCATACAAGCATGGTACTTGGATGGACTTTTATGGTCTAGCTTTTTATAATGTTCCTGGCGTTGAAACAATGATGGATTTAAAGAATCCAGAAAAAGCAAAGAGATATGGTGAGGTGTATAGTGCTAGGCTAAAAAATTGTGATACGGTAACCAATCTGTTATCTACCTCAATGATGGTAAATGCATACATGCATACAGGAGATGAAAAATATAAACAATGGGTGCTAGACTATGTTGGTGGCTGGAGGGATCGTTATAAAGCTAATGATGGAATGATGCCTGATAATGCAGGTCCTAATGGCATCGTAGGTGAAACAATAGATGGAAAATGGTATGGGGGGCACTATGGTTGGACTTTCCCCCATGGCTTCTATTTTATCGGAGATGCTATGGTTATAGGTGGTGAGAATGAACGTCTTCTAACAGGAGAAAAAAATAAGCTGACATGGGTACGTGAGCAAGTTAAATTGCTAATGAGCAAATCCATTGAGGATGATAATGGGACTATATTGGTACCACAAAAATATGCGGATCCAGATTCATTAATCGAGTATAAAGGAAGTAAAGCTGAGCATATGACAAGCACCAATACAGTTTCAGGATATGAAGGATTTACTAAGAAAATACAAATTGATGGTTGGTATGAATTCACTCCATTGAATCCAGTACATATGGCTCATGTTTATTTAGATAGTTTTGATGATCATGATATGGGGATATTAAGAGAGACTAGAGATAAGAACAATAATACATGGGAATGTGTAAGTGATAGCGCAGTTAGCGCAAAGTTTTTAGGCGGACAGAACCATGCATATACCAATTTTCTTGACGGACACTATGACGATTATCCAGTAGATGCACTTAAGCATAGTATTAATCAGGTCTACAAGCAACTTAAAAAACTTCATGGTGAGCTCCACTCATCTGATACTCCTTGGGGCTATCCTCCCGGCAGCGAAAAACAATGGCAGGAGCTTCGTGAGGTTACACAGCAGGTTAATGCAAAAAAGAAAAACAAATGGAGTGAATCCGTAACTCATTCCTATTTTCAGACATACTTGATATACAGAAGCACTATAACTACAGAAGCCTTAATACATCTGACAATGGGCGGATTGATGCCCATATATAATGGAGGGCTATTGCTCGTATCAGTTCGCTATTTTGATCCTGAGGAAAACCGTCCTGGATTACCTGATGATGTGGCTGCTTTAGTTAGTTATGTAAAGGAAGATGAAATAGGCCTGGAAATGATAAATCTACATCCCAGTAAACCACGTAGAGTGATAGTCCAAGCAGGTGCGTTTGGTGAGCATGATTTCACAAAGATTTCCTATCGCTCTGGGGATGAACATGGTGTAATTTCTGTAAACGATAGATGGTTTCAAATAGAGCTAGGTGCAGGCTGTGGGATTAACTTTGAAATTGGTCTTTCTAGATACACTAATCAACCCTCATATATAGAACCAATTGACAGAGTGTAATGCAATAATCACATCTTAATATAAGTACCTAGTTGCTATTGCTAAGTAAGATAATAGAGTAAAACAAGGTAATGGAAGGGAGAATAATGTATGCGCGGAAAAACACAATGGAATGAAAGACCACATATCTATTTGTTTGATGACCCTCTTGCTGTCAGTATATGTCGACTGGCACCAGGAGAAACCGATCTAACAATAGAATGGCTTGATGGGAAAAATGAAGGCACGTATTTCCTTGAGTGGAGAGGAATGTACACAGGTGAAGAATGGAGCAGACAGGAAGTCCAAGGATATGAAGCGCATATTTGTGGGTTGACACCGTGGAGAGACTACGAAGTTCGTGTTGCTCGTACAAATGGCGAAGTAAAAGATACAAGATATTTTCGTACAGGAGTAGTACCTGGAACAGTAATCAATTATCTTCATCCACAGGACGAAAGATATGCTTTTTCTGGGCGTGCACTCTGCAGTCCATGTCTAATTAAACTACCCTCTGGCAAGCTGCTAGCTTCAATGGATGTATATCTTGGACGTGGTCCACAAAACCTTAGTTTACTTTTCAAATCAAATGACAGAGGTGTGACATGGCACTATGTATGCGACCTTTTCCCATTGTTTTGGGGAAATATGTTTTACCACAATGACAGACTATATATGATAGGTTGCTCAACGGAGTTCGGTGATATCATTATCGGATCATCCGATGATGAGGGGGAAACATGGACAGCACCTACTCATCTTTTTACTGGGTCCTGTACAGTGGGGGATGGTTGGGAACAATCACCTATGCCAGTGATTAAGCACAACGGAAGAATACACATCGCTACTGAATATGCTGGAAGGAATATAAATCGCCTTCCGTGCGTTTTGTCCGCTCCTGAAGACGCCGATCTACTTGAACCGAAGAACTGGAATGCTACCAAACCTTTTCAACTCGATCCTTCTTGGCTTGGGACACCAGGAAGTCGCATAGAGTGCTTTATAGAAGGTAACTTATTTGTATCGCCTAAGGGTGACCTGCGCTGCATGCTACGTGTTGACGCTGACGGTATAAATACCCTGGAAGGAAAAGCTCCCGTGCTGAAGGTCGACGAAAACGATCCAGATGCACCTATGGAATTCCTAGGCTTTGTACCGATGTCTGCAGGTTTCAGCAACAAGTTTATGATGCGATTTGATGAGATAAGCGGCTATTATATAGCAATCGGAAATCTCCCAACAAACAGCAATTATAGACAACAACGTAGTGTACTGGCCCTGTTCTGTTCACGAGATACGGAAAATTGGGAGACTGTTTGTCGTATAATAGACGGAGAGCGTGAGCAAGTATTTGAAGTAGGTTATCAATATCCGTCATTTATATTTGATGAAGAAGATATTCTG
>JAAZEK010000069.1 GCA_012512335.1 Clostridiales bacterium
CATCACGGGTAGCTATGGCAGCTGCTGTTCCAATGGCCTGCCCCATAATTGCGCAGGTGGCCATAACACGAGTAGACGAAAGGGCTGCATGAGTAGCACTAATATTTCTACCAGCGAAGAATAAATTGGAGATATTCTTAGAATATAGACTTCTGTACGGTATTCCATAAGGCGAAGGCGCAGGATGGAAGATGGTTGGTTGTCCCTTATATCTGAACCCATCTGGGTGATGATCGTCCATTGTCCAGCCACCGTAGGCAACGATATCCTCAAATCGTCCTTCTTTCTCTACATCATTTTGGTTTAAAATATGGTCGCCCACGTATCTGCGACTTTCTCTTTTTCCAGGAAGGAACCCAACCCATTCCAGTTCCCAGTTTTCAGCCTCGAAATGGCCACTGTTTTTGATAAAGTCCCAGGTTCCAAAGGATATCTTTATTAATTCATCTCTCAAAACTTCAGTGTCACGGATACTATCACGATTTCCACCTAGCTCCATCCACCAGAAATTGCCTCTTTGCCAGGCTTTTGGATCTTCAAGCTGCAATCTATGAGGGAAGTCATCTTTTGTAAACTTATATGCCCACTTAGGTGGAATGTACTTTTGAGGCGAGCTGGTTTCACGAGCCTGCATAAGACATGTAAGCCCCATGGTTTTTTTATCAGCTTCTGAAGGCTGAATATCCTCGGCGAATTCATCTGAGGCTTCCCTTCCCCAGCGTCTTTCTGCACCAGATAAGGGTGCCAGCACGCTATCGCCAGAGCAATCTGCAAAGTATTTGGCTTTTACTACATGCCATTGCTGGGTGGTTGTTTGCCATGCTTTAACGCTGGAGATTCTGTCTCCATTCATTTCAAGGTCATTGCAGGAGCAGTTGAGTAATAATTCGATATTTGGCTCTTCAAAAATAGCCCCAAAGAGGACACTATCCCATATTGAGAAATTCAAAGAAGGATTTCTGTAGATATTCTCCAGGGCAATCTCTTCAAGAATTCCGGTTTCCTGCATATTGTCGCCATGAGCTCCGCGAATCCACATGCGTATCTCACTGGAAGCATTCCCACCCAATACTGGTCGGTCGTTTATCAGTAGCACCTTTGCTCCACTGCGGGCAGCAGAAATAGCGGCCAGCATTCCTGCCATTCCTCCACCCACTACACAAAAGTCTACATTGTGGTTTATTACTTGAAACGTTTCTTTCTCTGAAGATTGAATCATTGAACATACGTCCTTTCTCTTGTTATATTATCCAGCTCATTTTAATAATCACTTATACGCGTTTTAATTCACACGGCCTAATAGTTTCTCTCATAACTTCACCACGCTTTTCAATTACAACATTTGCCTCTACGTCATAGTCTGTGTTTAACAAATATATGACATCACCTTCATATACCGCAAAACGGACACGGTCGCTGCCATACACCTTTATTGAATTATCTCTGTGGCCTGCTGTCACGATTTCCCTTACCATAGCCCTGTAAAGTGGATATATTGAACCACTGCCTGCATGCTCCAAGCTTGTTAGCAGGATTGCTGTTCCCTTGCCCAATTTGTTCTCAACAATAGCTACAGGAAGGTCTGAAAACTCTTCTGTCTCTATAAAGCTTTCGCTTAGGCGGGCAACGGGAAAACCGTCCTTTAGCTCTACCATGGCATAGCTTGCATAACCATGTGAATAAATCGGATCACATACATAGCTGAGAGTACCGGGATACAGGAGGTTATCTTTCAAACCGTCTCTCACAAATTTAACACCAGCATTTGTTCTTATCCCATCCTCGGACAACTTACAACCAAACAGTTTTTCAACATTACCATTATTGATAAGCTCAATGTCTTCTCCACGCTTATCCTTAGTATTTAAGTGGGAAGCCAGCATAAACAGAGTACCACCATTTGACACATATTTCTCCAAATTGTCATAGATATCTTCTGTCATGGTGTTCCAGCCCACAAATATAAGGTAATCATACTTACTCATAGCCTCTGAGCTGCTTTCTGCTGGTATTGCATCATACATGCCATATGCCGGAGCTGAGCTTAAGTCATTAATACCATAATTAGCTATATCATACCAGTTTCTTTTAGTGCCAAGCTCTTCTAAAATACGCCAGGCATACTCAGGACCTGAATGACCCCATTCTTCCTTGTCAAACTGATTCCATATGGATGAACCACCCCACGAACCCCAGGCATCCAGGTTTCCCTGTACGAAGGCTACCTTTACCTTAGGACCTCCTTTAGGACGTTTGTCTTCCTTAGTAAGCTTAGCAAAATCTCGAACAACACTCTGGTATTGCCTGCAATATTCATGTTCGGCAGGATACTTGAATCCATAGGATTCCAGGGATTCATCGCCACTTTCCAGACATACAATGTTTGTGCCAGACAAGTAAGCATATCGATAAGCAAGTAACAACCTCTTTTGTTTCAATATGTCGTCATGACGCATCCCACCATACCATTCATGAGCAATATAAGTACCCCAAAGCTCTGAACCATAAGCCCGAGCCGTACCTCGAAGTGCTGAAACCAAAATTTCAGGATTGCCGCACATTAATTCCAACAAGGGAATTGCGGTGCCAGCCTCCAGATTGTATTTTGATAAGGCAGTTGCCTCAACAGTAAGCACATTGTCAATTCCCAGCTCTTTATCAATATCGATATGATATTGTATCTTCTCCAGATAATTCTGTTTTGCTTCTGAAAGGCTGTTAGCATCTTGTGGCATTGGAAGCTTGGTTGGATAGCCCTTCCACTTGCAGGCCAATGCACTACCAAGCTCACCTAATATATCACCTACGAAATATTTTCCCGCAATGCTCTTCATCTCAGCTACGGTTTCCTTGTCAAACTGACTTTTTGTACCTTTTGGGGCGTTGTGTGTGGTGTACAAAAAAGTAAAATATATTTTATTTTCTGTCAGATATTTTGCCCACTCAATAAAATAATGCTTTGGAACTGGAATATCTCTTGTCCGTATAGTAACGAAATCCAGTCCGTTATCTACACAACGTTCCTTGATTTCTGCTATAACATTTTCCGGTTCAAATGAATGCTCTCCTATATGAATTCCTGATACTACAAAATCTCTTTCCTGCATATTTGCTCCTCGCTTTCTACTAAATAGGCATGATAACTGTAAAAACACACCAGTAATGAATCTAGTTTATATTAAGTCCATACTACACAAAATAACACTAGATGTAAACTATCAGAACCAGTATTGTCCAACTGCAAAATAGCCGACGTTACTATTCACTGGGAAGTAAAATAATTCCTTCCATATGATTTATTATTTTGGATGTGAACAGAAACTTGTCAAATAGGTAAAAGACAAAATAATGCCAGAATGCTATAATGATTACTATGAAGTACAGCAATAAGAAGGACAGAAAAATTACATAATATATAACTTACAGGAGGTTTCTATCATGTGCAACATAGCTGGTTACATAGGCAAGAGGCAAACAGCCCCAATTTTGGTTGAAATGATGAAAAGGCAGGAAGGCTTCGGTGGTGGTTACTATACGGGTATAACTACTCAAGACGAAGGAAAACTTCATAGCACCAAGGTAGTAGGTGATATTAAGAACTTCCTAGATGAAA
>JAAZEK010000070.1 GCA_012512335.1 Clostridiales bacterium
GCATAGCTTTGTGTGCCCTTGTCTTCCAACATGATTTCAACATTACCATCTGAAGGTGTATGTTCACCATCATGAATTAATTTATCATCCGAGGTTCGAATAACCTGTATTCTAACTTTTTTGTTTCCAGGCAAGCTAATGTTAATCTTTTTTCGAGTAAGGGGCTCTTCACCCATGCTGACCCAAAGATTGACCTTTCTTCCATGCTCTACATTTGACTCAGGCTGAGGTGACTGACGGAATATAAGCCCAGAATTAACGTTGCTATTGTACTCTGGGATTACTTCTCCTAGCTGCAGATTTTTATTCTTCATCATTTCTTCAGCTATATTTACTGTAAAACCTATGTACTTATCTACAACTGTCGTAGTGTCTTCGGGTCCCTTGCTGATATAAAGCTGGACTTCGGTCCCATCTGGTACTTTTGTGTAGGCAGGAGGTTCTTGTCTGACCACATGTCCACTTGCAATATCACTTACTATATACTCTGGTTCTGCAACTTTAAAACCCAGATTTTGTAACTCTACCTCAGCATTTCGTTGAGAATCATTAACAAGGTCCGGAACTGGTTTCAACTCAACTCCATTGCTCATAACCACATTTACAATACTGTTTGTCTTTACTATGGTATCTTCTTGTGGATTCTGAGATATGATTCTGCCTTCTTCTACTGAGCTATCATATATCCAATCTTCGATATTAAAAATCAGACCACTACTTTTCAATATTTCACGGGCTGTAGATTCATCATAGCCTTCAACCAAAGGAACTGGTACATCCTTTTGACGAAAGTTCTGGTTATAAATACCACGTACAACCATAAACAATGTCGATAGAATCAATAAAGATGCAATGATAGAAACAGTAATTAATATCCAGCTCCGACCCTTGGTTGGCCCTTCCTCAGGCTCTTGTGTAGATTTTGGCTCCTGGCTTTTTACAATACCGTCGATATTGTAAAGTGCAGGAATAATCATGGTAGCCTGATTATCTTCTATAAATCGATTGATGTACTCGCCATCGGGTTCTTTCAAAGCCCTTTGTAGATCTTCCAACATCTCGAAAGCGTTATGATATCTTTTATCTAAGTCTTTTTCTATAGCACGTTGTATAATGTATTGAATGCTCTTAGGTATTTCAGGATTAATCTCCCCTGGTGGCGTCACCATTTCTTGAATATGCTTCAAAGCAACTGAAATTGCACTTTCTCCTTCGAATGGAACTACTCCAGTAACCATTTCGTATAAAACAATGCCTAGGGAATAAATATCGGTCTTTTTATCAACGTAACCTCCCCTTGCTTGCTCTGGAGAAAAGTAATGTACGGAACCAATAACACTGGCATCGCCCATGGTTACAGTAGATGAGGTCACCGCTCTAGCTATTCCAAAATCTGCTACCTTTGCAGTCCCTTCCTTGTTGATTAGAATGTTTTGAGGTTTTATATCTCTATGAACTATATTGTTCTCATGGGCATGCTGAAGTCCAGAGCATATCTCAGATGCAATTCGAACAGCTTCTTCCATAGATAATCTACCTTCTCTTCGAACACGATCTTTGAGCGTTTCTCCATCCATAAATTCCATGACTATATAATGAATATCATCTTCCTGACCAACATCGTACATGTTTACAATATTTGGATGTGAGAGACTAGCTGCAGCCTGAGATTCCCTGTTAAATCGGGTAACAAACTCCTCGTTATCCGCCAATTCAGGCTTTAAAATTTTAACGGCAACAACGCGCTTTAATAGATGGCACTTTGCTTTATATACAACAGCCATACCACCGTCGCCTGACTTTTCCAGCAGCTCATACCTGCCTCCAAGTATCTTACCCAGCAAGAATTTCACCTCTATTCCTTTGGCTAGTATATCTGGCTGCGGTTATGGTGATATCATCTGCTCCACCAGCATCCAATGCTTTATTCCCCAATAATTGAACTAGCTCATCCATAGCTATATTGCGAGGTAGTTCCTTAAAGCATTCCTCCAAATTTACATAATTGGTTAAACCGTCCGAGCACAGCAGTACAATATCCCCTATCTTGAGAGTTTCTTCAAAACAATCTATTTTAAGATTGTCATCTGTACCAAGAGCCCTAGTGATAATATTGCGTTTAGGATGTAAACCCATTTGCTCTTCTGTAATACTTCCATTGTCTAATAACTCTTGCACAAGAGAATGATCACGGGTAATTTGCCTTGCATTCTCTTTTCGTATTAGATAACAGCGGCTGTCCCCCACATGTGCAACATAGAAATTCTTTTCATGAAATACAGCTATGGTAAAGGTTGTGCCCATGCCAGAGAACTGGGGTTTCGATTGAGAAAGATGGTAGACTTGCTCATTTGCCTCTTCAATTGAGGTCATGAGAGAGGAAACCAATTCATTTGTAGATATCAGCTCCCCAATTTTACTGTTTAAATAAGCAGCAACATGCTCTACCGCCAGTTTACTGGCTAGCTCACCAGCATTATGCCCACCCATCCCATCTGCTACTATCATGAAAACAGAATCCTGGCTTCCGTCACTAATATAATAATAATCTTCATTTGATTTTCTCTGTAAGCCTTTATGGCTGAATGCACTATACTCCACAGAAGCACCCCTTATTTTAAATAATCTATTTTCAACTGTCCACAAGCGCCTTGAATGTCCTGCCCCATTTCTCTTCTACAGGTAACATTAATTCCAGCTGACTTCAAAATGAAGGTAAACAGTTTGATTGCTTCCTCATTGCTACGTTTCTGACTGCTATGACTATTTTCATTTAAGGGAATCAGATTCACATGACAAGGAAACCCTTTTAATATAGCAGTCAGTTCCTGAGCCTGTGAAGGAGCATCGTTAACAGCTTTGATAAGTGCATACTCAAAGGTGACCCTCCTCCCAGTTTTCTCAAAATATCTACGACTTGCATTTACTATATCATTAACTGAGTATACTTTGGCAACCTTCATAATTTTTTTTCGAGTTTCATCATCAGCTGCATGCAAAGATATTGCTAGATTGATACTCAATCCCTCATCTGCAAGAGCATGGATTTTAGGAACTAAACCACATGTGGACAGAGTTATGTTCCGATATCCCATATTAAAACCTTTTGGTTCATGTATTTGGTGAAGAAAACGCAAGGTATTGTCATAGTTGTCCAAAGGTTCACCGCTACCCATTAGGACTATACCGCCTATAGCAGGGGATCCCTCAGTCCAGCCTAATTCCATAATGTCATTATTGACAGCCAATACCTGGGCCATCATTTCCCCGGCAGTCAGATTGCGAACTAGACCTCCAGTTGCAGAAGCACAAAAGCTGCAACCCATTGCACAACCTACCTGGGTAGACAGACAGATGGTATTGCCATGATTATACTTCATAACAACACATTCTATAATATTATTATCATGGAGTAAAAACAAATATTTTATTGTATGCTTGTCATTGGATATTAATCTCTTTAGTTGATGTAAAGTACCGATAGTGTATCGCTCTTCCAATTTCTCAATGAGAGCTTTTGAAAGATTGGTCATCTCAGCGAAGGAATTTACTCCTTTAGCCAGCCATTGAATAATTTGTTCTCCACGAAAAGCTTTTTCTCCTATATTTATCATGTCCGATTTTAATTCTTCAAGATTACGGTCCAGGATATCTATTTTATGATTATTCATTTATGAAGGTCTCCCTCCTCATCCTGGTAATAAAAAATCCATCCACCTGATGTAAAGATGGAATTAGTTGAATCATACCATTGATTATGGCGTTTTTAACGCTGTCAGGTACATAAGGTGTAGGATCGTCCAACTTAAACTCTGGATGCTTCTCCAAAAAGCCCTTAATCACATTCTGGTTTTCTTCTAGATTTACGGTGCAAGTACTATATACTAGCACCCCACCTGGTTTTACATAGTAACTACATGCGTCAAGGATTTTTCCTTGTAAGGCAGGTAATTCTTCCAAGTCTTCTGGAGTGATATTTAATTTTATATCAGGTTTTTTATGAATGGTGCCTAGCCCCGAACATGGAGCATCAATCAAAACCCTGTCAAACTTATCCTTCCATTGGGTATGTAAAACGCTTGCATCCATAAGCATTGGTTCAATGATTTCAGACTTCATTCGTTCAGCATTCAATTTTATTAAATCCAAACGGTGAGCATGTATGTCCCAAGCTATTACTTGACCCTTTCCGCCCATATGTTCTGCCATATGAATGGCCTTCCCACCTGGAGAACTACAGGAATCTAAAACCATCTCGCCAGCTTGAGGGTTTATTATATATGTATCCAACATAGAACTCTCACCTTGAACCGTAAACAAACCCTCTCTATAAAGTTGGTTTTTCTCCATGTCTCCTATGCCAGATACCCGTAAAGCTTCTTCCATATGGAATCCATCTTGCACTATTGCACCAGATTCCTGTAATTTTCCTTTTAAGTCAGTAATCGAAATCCTGTTGGTGTTTACACGTATGGAAACACCGTTTTCTAGTTCCATAGGCTTCATAATAGCCTCTGTTGTTTCAGGACCATAGTCCTTAATCCATTTTTCCGTTAACCAAATAGGAAAACTATATTTCAAAGAAAGTTTTTCTGAAATGGATAAATTGTTGTCCGGGGTAAGCAACTCTTCTTTTCTTCGAGATATATTTCGCAATGTACCATTGACAAAGCCCTGTAAGCCAGAAAAGCCATGTACTTTGCTCAGCTTGACTGCCTCATTGCAGGCTGCAGAATCCGGAACCTTATCCATATATAAAATCTGATAAGCACCCATTCGTAATATATCTCGTATCCAAAAATTAACCTTTTTCATATTGGCAAGCTTATCAAGAATTGAATCAATGGTGTATTGCTTCTCCAGAGTACCATAAGCTAAACGGCTAATAAAAGCTACATCTCGTGTATCAAAGCTATATTTTCGCAAGTTCTCTTTTAAACTAATATTGGCAAAGCTACCATCTTTATTTACTTCCTTTAGAATTTGCAAAGCTACGCTACGTGGAGACGTGTGATTGCTCATTCTATAGTCTGCAGACTTTATTGGGGCCTTTTTCTTCATTTTCTTATGCTCCATTAGACTTCTACGATTCCTTCCCCAAGACCACGCCTGGCTCAATAGACTTTCCTCGCAGAAAATCCAAATCACTCATTCGGCGACTGCCTGGTCCTTGAAGCTCTTCTACCCTTAAGGCACCTTGACCGCAAGATATAATTAAGCCATAGGTGTCATCAGCTTTCAGCACAGTTCCTGGCAATTGAATTTCCTCTGCTAAGCATTCCCTCTGTGAGGCCTTCCATACTTTAAATCGCTTACCTTGGTAGAAGGTGAAACAGCCTGGCCAGGGCGTTAAACCCCTGATTAGGTTGCTTATGGAGGACGATGGAATATCCCATTGAATTTCTCCCATGGATTTCTCTATTTTACCACAATAGCTTGCTTTATCATTATCCTGTGGGCTTCCTTGAACAGGTCCCTGCTCAAAGAGCTTTAATGCTTTTTGGAGGACTTCACCACCTAATGCACTCAGACGGTCATGAAGCTGTCCTGCATTTTCGTTAGGATGGATAAGTAACTCTTCCTGGAGAATTATATCACCAGTGTCCATTCCTGTATCCATATACATGATGGTTATACCGGTTTTCTCCCTTCCGTCTATCAGCACCTGTTGGATAGGTGAAGCCCCTCGATATTCAGGCAACAATGAAGCATGGACATTAATACAACCCATAGATGGAATATCTAGAAAACTCTTGGGGAGAATATGTCCATATGCAGCTGTGACCACCAAATCAGGAGACAAGGTTTTAATTTCATTAATAAAGCTTTTATCCCCTCTAACTTTTACAGGTTGGTATACTGGAATTTGATTATTAATAGCCCACTCCTTAACAGGTGGTGGAGCTAATTGTTTACCCCTGCCTTTGGGCTTGTCTGGTTGAGTAACAACTGCTATTAACTCATGTCCGCTATTATGGACAGCCTGCAAGGCAGACAATGCAAAATCCGGAGTGCCCATAAATAATATTTTCAAAAATCTTCCTCCCAGCGTTAGTTATCAATGTCTTCTGGTATTGTCTTATCGACGAAAAGAATACCTTCAAGATGGTCGATTTCATGACAAATAGCACGAGCCAGCAAGCCACTTGCCTTCATTCTTATTTTCTTCCCGTCTCGATTCAAGCCTTCTACTGTTATCTCAGCAGGTCTAGTTACCTGTCCTTTGACGCCAGGTACGCTTAAACAACCTTCGTAGTCTGTAGCTTCTCCTGCTTCTATGGTGATTTCAGGGTTTATGAGAACATGAACACCTTCTCCAATATCAACCACAATGACTCGTTTTAGAATACCAACTTGAGGTGCTGCCAAACCAACTCCATCAGCATGGTACATGGTTTCAATCATATCGTCAATGAGAATTTTAGTTCTCTCATCAATTTTTTCTACTATCTTCGATTTTTTACGAAGAACATCATCTTTTTGGTAATGTTTTATTTGACGTAATGCCATAGGGATCACTCTTTCTAAAATTAAAATTATATTAAACTCAGTGGGTTAAAATCAAGGGTTACCGTAACATCTTCACGATAAAACCTACGAATCAGGCTTTCAGATAAACAATGCCATGCTTCCTTAATATGGTGGGTCCCCTGCTCAATACGAATCAAAACCTGCCAACGGTATTTGTTGTTGATTCTTAGGATTGGAGCCTCAAAGACCCCAAGGTCCACCAAGCCAGATTTTAACGCTTCATCTGTATTTACCTTCTCATTAACCCATTTTAACATATTTTTAGCATACTGTGCCACTTCCTTTTCATCTTCACCAGTAATTAGTACACGAATGATATGAGAGAAGGGTGGATATGCAAATTGTCGTCTAATGTCCAGTTCCTTTTTGAAGAAGCCTGTGTAGTCATGATGAGAAGCATGCTGTATAGAATAATGCTCAGGTTGATAGGACTGAACAACTACTCTTCCTGGTTTCATTCCCCGTCCTGTTCGACCAGCTACCTGAGTAATCAACTGAAAAGTCTTTTCACTGCTACGATAATCGGGTAGATTCAAGGAAGCATCCGCTGCTAGTACTCCCACTAAGGTTACATTGGGAAAATCAAGTCCTTTTGCTACCATTTGAGTTCCTAAAAGAATATCATATTCCTTTTTCTCAAAGGCATCTAAAATTCGGTGGTGAGCACCCTTTGTGCTAGTGGTATCAAAATCCATGCGAAGCAATCGGGCTGTGGGGAATAGATTTTGCAGCTCTTCTTCTACCTTTTGGGTTCCCAAACCAAAGTTCTTTATATATTTACTGCCACATTCTGGACATACTCGAGGATATCCCTCATGATAACCACAATAATGGCATTTTAGTGCTTGTCCTCTTGAATGATAAGTTAGAGAAACGTCACAATGAGTGCATTTAATAACGTGACCACAGCTGCGACAAGAAACAAACTGAGCATAACCTCTACGGTTAATCAGTAAAATAGACTGCTCGTTCCTCTTCAAAGTTTGTTCTAATGCTCGGTATAAATCATTACTGAACATACTTCGATTGCCCATTTCTAGCTCTCGCCTCATGTCAACGGTTTCTACAGGTGGTAAAGGCTGATCCTCCGCCCGATTTTCCATTTCCACCAAGTGATATTCTCCAATTTTGGCTTTATAATAATCTTCCAAGGCTGGTGTAGCACTTCCCAAAACTAAAACGGCCTTACTAAGCTCACATCGTTTTGCTGCTACTTCTCTGGTATGATAACGAGGTCGTACATCAGACTTATAGCTATCTTCATGAGCTTCATCCAATATGATGAGACCAAGATTTTCAAGAGGAGCAAATACAGCGGATCTTGCACCTACAACAATGGAAACCTCATTATGACGGATTCTTCTCCATTCATCATAGCGCTCACCGAGAGAAAGACGACTGTGTAAGATGGCGACATTCTCGCCAAAACGACCTTTAAATCGATTTACTGTCTGAGGAGTCAAAGAAATTTCAGGTACCAGCACAATAACCTGTCTTTCATGTTTTAGAACTTCTTCAGCTGCCTTCATATAGACCTCTGTTTTACCGCTACCAGTCACCCCACGTAATAAAACAATTCCTCTACCTTCTGCAATACACTGATTGATTACATATGATGCATGTACCTGTTCTTCATTTAGTTCGGGCGCTTCTGTTTGTCCCTGTTGGATTGTCCAAGGATTCCTATAGATCTCCTCATCCTCCAATAGGATGAATCCTCTTTTTTCAAGGGAGCGGATACTTGATGAAGAAGCTCCAGCCATATCTAATAATTCCCTTACAGGCATCCTATCAACTTGTCCAAGTATTCTTAAGATTGCAGCCATATTTGGAGACCGACCTTCAACCTGATGTATCCAATCATCAAGTGTATCAGTTTCTTGTAGCATAGCTACTTTTTGGGTTTTCCCCTTCATGTTTAGGCGCAGACCTGGTGGAATGAAACAGCGTATCGCTTCTATCAGCATACAGTGATACTCTTCTTTCATCCATATAATTAAGGGAATAATGGATGGATCTAGTGCTGGAACAGGATCCAATAGTTTTTTTATAGGCTTGATCTTATCTTTTGGTATTTCGACTTTATCATCCAGAGTAAGAATATATCCTTGAAGACTGCGAGAACCAAAGGGAACCTGCACGCGAATCCCTATCTGTGCCTGCTCAGTCATCTCTTTTGGTATGGCATAATGAAAGAGCTTGTCAAGAGATGGATGTGTCTGGTCTATAACTATACCGGCATATTTTCTGTTCTCCATGAATATTCCCCCTTCAATCGAAAAAAAGGTACTCTGTACCTTTTATTACCGTTAGTATACTTGATGATTAATAGCATGTTTCATTTCAAGATTCATCGTAAACTCGGAATGACATCTAATGACGCAGCCTAGTTACGATGATAGGTAACTAAATCTTCATTGACCTCGCGAACAGCGATAGAAACAGGCTTTTCGGATTCGCTCTCTACATCAATAAGAGGGTTAGCACCCGAAACAAGCTGTCTAGCTCGTTTTGCTACCTCTATAACAAGAGTATATTTGTTTTCAGCTTTAGTTGTTAAAGAACTCAATGGTGGATAAATCATTTTCTAAATCCCTCCCTGTAATTGTAATATTAACTCTGTATTCCGGTCAACCCGGCACTTTTCTGCCATAATTATGGCATCTACTTTTTTTGTAGCCTCTTCAACTGTATCATTGACAACTACATAATTATAACGCTTGATAAAATTAATTTCTTCAAAAGCACTACTGAATCGTTTTAAGATAACATTCGGATCCTCAGTACCTCTGGTTACTATTCGTCTTTTCAGTTCTTCCATGCTAGGTGGAATTATAAAGATGAATATTCCTGTATCAAATCTGTCCTTTACTTTTAGAGCCCCCTGAATATCAATTTCAAGGATGACATCTCGACCTTCCTTCAACTGTTGTTGAACATATTTTCTGGGGGTGCCATAATAATTGTCATATACCTGTGCATATTCCAAAAATTCATTTTCCTCTATCATAGCTTCAAACTCTTCTCTAGTCTTGAAGAAGTAATTTACACTATCCTTCTCCATAGGCCTTGGAGCACGGGTAGTCGCTGAAATTGATAACACAGCGTCTGGGTTGTTTTGCATCCATTCCTTACAAATAGTGCCTTTACCCGCTCCAGACGGACCAGAAATAACAATAAGTAAACCTTTTTTTTCCATAAACTACAAAGTTCCTTTCAAGATGTCTTCTGGGATCTATCCTATATCACGCCCACTTATAAAAGAGGCGCCTTCACTCCTCTACCGATGCAGAGTTCGTAGAGTCCTTGGAATCAAGACGATGAGCCATGGTTTCAGGCTGTACAGCTGATAAAACTACGTGGTCACTGTCAGTTATTATAACTGCGCGGGTCCTGCGTCCATAAGTAGCATCAATTAACATGCCTCTATCTCTGGCATCTTGAATGACTCGCTTTATGGGCGCAGATTCCGGGCTGACAATGGCAACCATCCGATTTGCTGAAACTATATTGCCAAAGCCTATATTCATAAGTCTAATTCCCATATTCTATATCCCTGCCTTCTCAGTTGTTACTCAATATTTTGTACCTGTTCTCGTATTTTCTCGATTTCACTTTTTATCTCTACTACATGGTTAGTAATAGTTATGTCCGACGACTTGGAACCAATAGTGTTGGCCTCCCGATTCATCTCTTGAACAATGAAATCCAATTTTCGTCCTACAGAGCCGCCTTTTTTGATGGTTTGCTTTAGCTGTGCTAGATGACTATGTAGCCGAATAATTTCTTCTGTTATATTGGACCGGTCTGCAAAATAAGCTATCTCGGTTTGGAATCGCGATTCTTCTAGCTCTGTATTGTTTAATAGCTCTTTAAGTCTTAGCTCTAACTTTTTGCGGTACTCTTCTACCACCGAAGGGGATCTTTCTTCAATTGAATCTACCAGCTGTTTGATGATATCACATCGCCCTATGATATCCTTTGATAGAAATTCTCCTTCTTTTTTCCGCATGTCCAACATTACCTTAAGTGCATCCTCTAACGCGGAAAACAAAAGCTTCCCAATGACTTCCTCATCTTCTTCGGGTTCAGAAATGGAGAATATGTCGCTAATATTGCTAAGTACAGATAAATCAGGCTTACTATCTATTGCAAATATCTCAGCTAGCTTTTTAAATGCATTATGATAGGCATCTGCAACCGGCTCATTTACTGTAACGTTTATCTGATTTTTTGCTATGTCTTTGTAACTTACAGATACTTCCACACGACCTCGTGAAAGTGCCTCTCTGATTTTCTTTCTAAATTCTTCTTCTAGGGCATTCATCAAGCGTGGCATCCGTAAACTGATGTCTAGATATCTATGGTTAACAGTTTTAAGTTCTATAGTAAGCTCACGATTGTCGTCCTTGGCCTTTCCCCTACCAAAGCCTGTCATGCTTAGGACCATATTTCCACCTTCCAATTCTTACTTTTGCTTCAATTTTTGTTACTGGTTCTTTTTAGTATTATAGCCCAGTTTCGTTATCCTTTGCAAGTACCTAACATAAACTTCAAACAATTTTACCTCTTCAATTGTTATTATTCACAGTTTTATCCTTGATAGAACCTGCATATCCTTTTATAGTAGCGATATTTTATTTGGAGGTAATCACATGGCATTGACCATAACAGGTAATTCCATTTTGGATTTAGTTAGCATACAAGCAATGTCTATTCTATACTTATCAGAAGCAGCCCTTCCTCTAGTAAAGTGGAAGGAGTTAGATGACCCACTAATAGCTGGATTAAAAGCTCCACCGCCAGCAGCATGGTATGAGAAAGCTGCGGGGACTAAGCTCAAGATGACTAATGAAACAGCTAATCCCAGTATGTTAGCAACAGGGTTCAGTATACAAACTCTATCTCGCTTAGCAGATATTTTGCCTAGATATAGAGTCGATTCCTATCTTTCAAAATCCACTCTTCATCGAAGGTGGCAAATTATTGCCTACCTTCAGCTGGAATTTTGCCTGGAATACTTGGAGGAAAATCCTTTTTCAGCTATAGATAGTGCCGCTGTGTTGGAAGCAGGAGTCTGGTTTCTAAGAGCTAAAAACTCTCTGGAAGGAATTAGGGATTTCCAAGCTAACATGGTTACGATATATCAGAGCATTGCAGAAGATTTAGATCCCTGTAACGCCAGTACTTTAGAACTTGCTAGTACAATACGCGGTATAACTGTTTGGTATAAATACAATAACGGGTATGATGTAGATGATACGCTTAGCACCTTGGCACTTGAAGTATTGAATCGAAAAAGTCAATCCGGTCTTTTCCACTATGGGCCCTATGGCCGATCCTCTATGCCAATAGGCCAACAATTTTTTATCTTAGACAGCTTATTACAAGCATACTCCTATGTAAAACTAGATTATGTTTTAGAAGAGGTATTTGATATATTTAGCAAGTTATATGCTATTGCCTACAAAGATGCCTTACAGACATTTACCTTCAAACAAAAAAACATAAGCTATACAGCCTTCGAAATAGCTACTTTGTTATCCTGTTTGGATAAAATCGCTGTTTATTCTTATGATAATTCTGAGCAAAGAACCATAATAAACCAGATAATCGATACATTTTTGGAATTTCTTACACAATCATATATGGAAAACCATGAAGATGGAGTAAGAAAATTATTAAAGTGGATCTATTTATCTCACGAATGCAAGGTAGGAGTAGGAAATAAGCCAAGTATCTGCACTCTATTCCCCAAACGAATTCGCTTGCGCTATCCAGGGCCTGAAATTAGCTGGAATCGAAAAGCTATTACAAACCAAGCAGATATCTTTTTCCTGTGTTCTACTCTTTTGGATTTCCTGAATGAGGATTCAACTCAGGAACATAAACATTCCGATAATTTCGAGCCACCAGCATTGAATACCTTAAGCATGCTTTTTGATTTACTAAATCTTTCACATGGATAAGGGACTCTTCAGATGATAATCTGTATTTTGTTCAAAAGTATAGGCAGCTTGAAACAGAGTTCCTTCATCAAACGCCTTTCCAATCAATTGCATACCTATAGGCATTCCATTAGAATCAAAACCACATGGTATGGATAAGGCAGGTAAGCCTGCTAAGTTTGCTGGTATAGTCAGAGCATCGTTATCATAACTCTCCAATAAGTTGTCTTGAGTTTCACCAAAACGAAATGCAGTACTTGGGGTGGTGGGTGTTAGTATCCAGTCGACTTGTTGAAAGGCCTTCTCAAAGTCCTGTCTTATTAAAGTTCTTACTTTTAGTGCCTGCAGGTAGTATTCTTCGTAGTTATCTTTATATAAACCGAAATTACCAAGAAGAATTCTTTTTTTTACCATCTCCCCAAATTCCTGGATGTCAGCTTTGCTAAGGAAGTCATCCAATTCAGGGAAATCTCCGTCTGCATATCCCATTCTTGCACCTCTAGATTGAGTTAGGTTAAATGAAGCTTCTGCAGAAGAAATTAGATAGTATGTAGGAATTCCATATTCAAAATTGGGCATAAATATTTCTATTATAATTCCACCCATTTTTTCAAATAATCTACAAGCCTCTTCCATTGCCTTACACACATCCTCATCCATTTTACCTTCCGTCCATCTATGGGGAAGGCCTATTTTCATACCATCTACACCATCTTTCAGAAACTTGGTGTAATCTGAATGTTTTCGTTTTGCAGATAAACGATCCTTAGCATCAAAACCAACCATCGCGTTCATAACAATTGCGCAATCAGTTACATCCTTGCACAGTGGTCCCA
>JAAZEK010000071.1 GCA_012512335.1 Clostridiales bacterium
GCTTCCAATTTTGCAACAAACTCATCAATATGACCATCAACATCCTTTACCATTCCATAGGCTAATGGTTCATGGTATTCAGCAATTACATTGGAAACTGCTGCTATTTCGTTAGCTACAGCATCCTGAACAATAACAAAACCAAGATTTGATGTGAATTGAGCTGATCTATCATTAGAAGCTTTAATATTATCAAATAGTTCTGGTAATTGTGTATTGGGCAATTTCGCCTTGAAAAGGTTACCGGATTCTGCACCATACCAGCGGTAGAATGCATAGTCTTTTGGATCTTGGTTCAGTCCCTTGGAAAAGTCCAAATAACCATTTTCATCGACTACATAGTGCTTATCTTCACCTTCAAGGCCAAAGCGCATTGTTGTAGCAACATATTCATCTGAATATGCCAAATCCTGAAGCATAACACTACGCTCTGGATTTTTTGAAGTGATAGAAATAGCTGTACCTGCTGCATGTAAATATGCAGTACTAGGAATGGAGTAATCACTTAGTACTAAATCAGACTTCCAGTCTGTGCTATAATGATATTCACCTACAGCTACTTGACCTTGGGTTATACGGATAGCGGTATCACCTGCTTTTGCACGAACTCCATCCGGATCATAATTCTTGGAGTCGTAAGCAACAATACCATCGTCTACTAACTGTTTTTGAAATCTCATCATCTTACGGTATTCTTCGGTATCATACTGGTTGAATACCAATTCGCCTTTACCCTTACCTACAAATGTCTCTATGCCTTCAATATTGGCAACCGCTGCACCTATGAATATGTCAGCAGGCAGCCAAGCACCCATGGTTCTGTACGCGGTCATTAGAGCTATATCTGCCTTTTCTGGATATTTTGCATCCCTTGCTTCTTTGAAATTATAAAATCTTTCTTCTAAATCAAAAATAGTTTTCCAACTACCTGTTAGATCAGCGCCTACATCCTCAGATAAGCTCTTGTTATAAATTAAGCCAAAAACATCTGCTACGTCTTTATATGAAGGAATCATATAAATTTTTCCATTAATCTTGGCACCTTCAATAACCCAGGCAGGAACTTCATTCAATAAATTTGGAGCATATTCAGGAAGTAATTCGTCTAACTCAATAAAAGCTCCATTTTGTGCATTAACAACAGGATTAAAGAAACTAGCTGCTACATACGCTATATCATACTCTTCACCTGCACCAACAATCGTACTCATTTTTGCTCCATAATCAGCGTGCATTGTAAAAATAAAGTCGACTTCCGCATTAATTTTTTCCTTAAAATATGCGTTAAGTTCTTCCATAACCATGGAGTTGTCGCGTTGTGGTTGTCCACCTATATGCCAAACAAGCTCAACAGGATCAAGTTCATTAGATCCTGGTTCCTCAGTACCAGGCTTTCCGGTGGTAGGTGTTGTGGTTGGATCTGTTGTTCCTTCGCTGGAAGGAGCACAGGCTGCTAATAGTGGTAAAAGCAGTAACAATGTTAAGGTAATGCATAAAAATTTCTTCTTCATTAGGTTTTTCCCCCTTTAATTTTAATCCTTATGCAACGCATAAGAAAATTTAAAAACA
>JAAZEK010000010.1 GCA_012512335.1 Clostridiales bacterium
ACCTTTTCATGCTATATTTAATATTATTTTACAATACAATTATAGCATAAAATTAGCTTAAAATCCAGTGGTATCAACGGTTTGAATGGGTTTTTATGAAATTTTCAAAGAACAAAAGTTCGGTTTACTAATTGGAGTTTTTGCGGTAGAATCATGGTATAAATAATTTATAGAGGTTATATATGTAAAAATGATGATTTGTTATAACTATTCTTACAATCTTCATCCATACTGTATAAGATGGGAAATATCATTTTTACTAGGTCCATTATACTTAAATTCTATGTTATTAAAATCTCACCTTACTGTTTTTTATGGATACTTTTGAGAATAGGATGTGTATTGATGAAGCAAAAGTTTATAAAAGCCATTAAAAAGAATGAAGGCTCAGCATTTGTTACTGTTATTATATTGCTCGTGGTTGTTGTAATTCTCTCTACATCGATATCTGTACTTTTTTCTTCCAATTTAAGACAATCAGTATATCAGGAGCAAAGAGTGCAAGCGTATTATTTAGCCCTTGCAGGTATTGATATGACTTTATCTGCTCTATTATCTGAAGCTGCCGACGAAACAACCTTATTAGACGAATACAAATGGGATCCTTTATCTAATCCAAGTATACAGGATGACTTAAACGGTAAAGACCATTTAATAAAGTCGGACTCATTGAGTCTAGAGAATGGTACTGTTTCTATTACAATAAAGCCTATTAATAATGGAAGTATACGTGAAGTGGAGATCTATTCAGTGGGAACATTACATAATCACGGAACAACGAACACATTAACTTTGGTGCTAGAAGCTGATAATCCACAAGTACAAAGATGGGAATAGGATAGGAGGTTCTAATTATGCAAAGCAAAAAAGGTATTACACTAATAGAATTAGTCATTGCTATGGCTCTCCTTGGAATGGTGCTAACAAGTGCTTACAGTATGCTTACGTTCAGTCACAAAGTGCATGTCAAAGCAGTTGATGAATTTGATCTTCAGTCCTCTTTTAGATTGGTTACAGAACATACTAACCGCATCGCTAGGTTTTCTACAGCCTTGTTTACGATACCACGGTCCAGTTTTCGTGAGAATAACTTATCTGATGGCTGGAATTACATTGGAATAATAGATAATGCTATCGTAGCTTTTGAGTATGTTGGTGCAGGAGTGCACCAGGAAAAGGTTTTGGTACCGGCTGACCCCAACATCTCATATAAAATTGTGTTTAATAAAATCAATAGTGATCCTGAAGAAAGGGTTCTTGGATTTTCTATCCAGGCTTTCGTTAACGGAAATGTATCTAAGATAGATGAAAGCGGTAATCCGATTGGACACATCAACCTGCTTTCTGAGGCAGAAACCCTAAATTCATTACAAATAATATACAAGGGAACACCTACCGATCCTGCAGTTGCTTTGGCATATAGGAGTGAAGATAGAAATGCTCCAGAGTATCAAATTGAAAGACCAGTTGCGCAAGTGGCTATGGTATTAGATACATCAGGAAGTATGGCATGGAATCTAAACGGAAATAATACCAATATCGTCCAAGACAGAAGGATAACAAAGCTTAAAAATTCTGCTAGTGATTTAATCGACAAATTTGCTGCTTCACAGCAGACTGTCAGAATATCTCTGATTCCATTTGATACCGATGCCAATAACCCAGGAAGTTTTTATGATGCGACAACACAGACCAGTACTTTAAAAACAGGTATTAATAATTTGAGTGCCGTAGGTGGTACTAACACAGGCGATGGATTAAGAAGGGGATATCATAGAATAAAAAACGGTAGAACCAGTCATGGAGGTTCTACATCTAATGATTATATTATCCTCTTGGTTGACGGCAATACCACATATGGGACAGAGCTAAAAAGTAACAATAACTTTTTAACTGGTGATGGCAATTTCGATAACCGTGATCACATACTTGTTGGAAGTGGGTCTGAAAACTCAGGTGTTGTAAATAGATATGTGGAAACTATTGGAAATATGATCGTAAATGATGGCAACATAACAATGTACGTTATAGGTTTTTCTAATAGGTCACATGATTTGGATGGTTTGGAACTCATTGCGGATTATACTAATGCAAAGAAAATATTCAGAGCAGAGGATTCAGATGAGTTGGATCTTGTCTTTGATGAAATCAAGAAGCAAATACTGAATGATCTATGGCACATAGATGGTCCCGAATTGTAAACTGAATATAGTAAGGAGATGATGGAGATGCAAAACAACAAAGGATTGACATTGGTGGAAATTATTGTAGCTATGGCCTTACTTGGAATAATTGCTGCTACTTTTCTAAGCGCTTTGTCAAGTCATTATGTTTTTATAAGCAACACAAAGGAGATCACAGAGGACGCCTTTACTGCACAAAAAGATATAGAGGAACAGATAAAAAACATCAAAGCTAATATAAGTGAAGGAAATAGCGTCCCTGGTGGTATTCAAGTTGAACTATTTGGCCGTGATGTGAAAGGCTATCCAATAGAAGCAGATATCAATGAAAGCAAAATGATTAAGACGGTTGTAGCGGATTCAAGAATGCCGACATTTACAGCTCCCGTGGCTTCTAATGTTAAATTGGAACTCTATATAGATAATACCAAGCTGACAAAAAAACATGAATATGCAATTAAACCAGGTCTAAACATTCGTTCATCTGCGGATGTAGATAAAAAAGGTGTATTTTTGCTAAATAAGCATGAGTGGTATGTATCTAAACCCGGTTTTCACATCCCCATAGTTAGCACAGTTAATATTGATGAGGACTTAGACTATGGACGTCTCTATCCCCTGTTTCCCAACGACTATGAAGCTATCCCTATACTCACTGAATCAAATATGATGAATAGTAGTAAATTACAGCAAATTAGGGATGATTACAAAGGAAGACATATTATATATGCTATTACACCTTATGCTGAATCAGGTAAGAAGGGGAAGACTATCCTCAGTGAACCAGTATATCTTTCCGGATTGCCTGACTTAGATAACTTGATACTCCATCTGGATTCTTCCTTGATTAACAAGGAGGACACTAACACTGTCAGAGCAGAAGGTGAGCAGCTATATGTTAAACAATGGACTGATCAATCGAGTCAGAACAATCATTTTTCCAGTAACATGAATAATCTTCAACCTATTTTAAAAGAGGTTCAGTATCAGGAAGATGCATTTGTATGGGGCAAGAGTCTTTCTCCCAACTCTGGTAGCGCTTTATTGAATATTACAAACTTCACTCCTAATGAAGCAACCAGAAATATGATATTTATCATGGTGGCCAAAGGAAATGTGCAAAATACCTCCACAGATATTCTA
>JAAZEK010000072.1 GCA_012512335.1 Clostridiales bacterium
AATATATTCCAGTCGCTGTTGCAATCACGGATCAAACTAAAGCTCATCTCAGCTGAAAATTCTACACCATCCAAACTCACTGCGTTCAGACAGTGGAAGGTGCTTAACGCATTTTCTGCTGATATTCGCTAAGGTTGATAATCGTTCCTGCAAGGGCTTCTTCCATATGATTTATTATTTTGGTGTCAAGAGCAACTAAGTTTTAACTTTTTGATTACTTTTCATTGACTTTACCTTATAAATATCATACTATTAATACATAAAAACGTTATCACACGCAACTTACAAATACTAGGTAGAACTCTCGACAAATATATGCAAACAAAAAATTGCAAACGAGAAAGAAGGTAATTTTATGAGACCTATGAAACGGGCAATACATATCGACTTTCACACTATGCCGGGAATCTATAACTTCAACGAAAACTGGGACCCTAAGGAATTTGCCAGAATACTTAAAGATGCAAAAGTTAAATACATCAATGCATTTGCTAAGTGTAATTTGGGCTTTGCATACTATCCTACAGAAATTGGGGTACCTTATCCGGGTATGAAGGGTGATATGTTTGGCGATTTATTACGTGAATGTCACAAAAATGATATTGGAGTAACTGCTTATTTCAACGTAGGATTAGATCATGAGCAGGCAAGGCTCCACAGAGACTGGTGTGTACTGAATAAGGAGGGCCAGGTTATCTATGGGGATCGAACGGCAAACTTCTTCAGAAACATGTGTTTTAACAGCGAAGGCTATCGCACCTATATATTAGGGATGATGCAAGAAGTTGTTGACCAATACGATGTGGATGGTTTATTCCTAGATTGCATGGGCTTGTATCCTTGCTATGGAAACGAGTGTCAGGAAGATATGATAAAACAGGGCCTAGATCCCTTGAATGACGATCATGTTCGTTCGCACACACAACAAGTTATGATGGATTTTAGCAATGATGTCAAGAAGCTGGTTGGCAATGACAAATACTTGTACCTAAACGGAATGGGATATCGCAATGTACAGCATTTAGACACACACATAGAGGTAGAATGCTTACCCAGCGGTTGGAGTTACGACTTCTTCGGGCCTCAAGCAGCTTATGCTAGAAATATACAGGAAAACGCTATTTACATGACGGGAAGGTTCCAGAAAAATTGGGGAGACTTTGGTGGACTGAAAAGCAAGGCATCCCTTGAATATGATATATGGGATGGATTGTCCAATGCCATAGATGTTTCCATTGGAGATCACATGCACCCAGCAGAAAATCTTGATACAAGCGTTTATCAAATCGTAAAGGAAATATATACTGAAGTAGAAAAATGTGAACCGTGGACCGATGGGGCAAAGTATGTTGCTGATATTGGTGTGCTTACCGATTCTCCAGGTTATCTTAATGAAACATACAAAGGCTTATCTAGAATGCTTGGTGAATTGAAATATGGCTTTGATATTGTAAATGAGTCAATGGACCTTGCTAAATACAAAGTATTAATACTACCAGACACCATGAAGGTAACAGAAGTTTTAAAGGATAAACTTGAAAAGCATTTATCTCAGGGCAAAGGTGTTTTAAGCACTGGAGAAGGCGGCTTAAACCCTGAAATGACAGGCTTTGCTCTGGAACAATGGAAGTTTAAGTACGAAGGTCTAGACCAATCCAATTCTTCCTATTTTAAAATGCTTACTGATGATAGTGAAGATATAGGAAAGATGACATGGGCAATGTACACCCATGGAATATTGATGAGATCCACGGATAAATCCGAGACAATAGCAGAATATATAAAACCATATTTTAACCGTCATTGGGACGGCTTCCACGGGTATTTCTACACTCCGCCAGAGAAAGCTACGGACCAAGCGGCTATAGCCAGAAGTGGCAATGTGTATCATATATGTTTTAAAGTGTTTGATGCCTATTACAATGTAGCTATGATTTCACACAAGGAAATTGTGAAATATTGTCTTGAGCGCTTGTTAACAGAGCCTACAATAAAATGCAAGAAGATTCCTTCCACCGCAAGGGTGACTCTCACTGAAAAAGAAAAGACTGTTCAATTGCATGTGAAGGCAACCTTCCCAGAGGTTAGGGGACAGATGAACATCATTGAGGAGCATCAGGTGATTCCAAGTGGTGCGGAAGTAAGCGTTAAGGGCAACTATAAAAGTGCTTATTTGGTTCCTAGCAAAGAACCAATAAACATTATAAAAGAAGGCAATTATACTGTAGTGAATCTTCCTCAAGTGGAAGGCTACGCAATGATAGCTTTAGAGAAGTAAATGAATCATTTATAAATCAATAATGGGAGGTTTGTATCATGTTTCAAAAGGCAACTGAAAAAAACTATGATTTTAGGAAGCGAATGCTGGAAGTACATAATTCCAATGTTAGGGATTATGATTTGTTACCACAGGACAACGAAGTTGAAGTAACAGAAGAATGGGAAATTGTCATTTCCGAAAATTCTGACAGGGTTATTCTAACTGCAGCGAAGGACTTGCAGGACTACTTTTTCACTTCTATGGGACTATCGTTAAGGTTGGTTCGTTCCGACAATATAAAGGAGGAAGTAGAGAAAGGCTTACATAAAATTGTATACGTTACAAAAGAAACAACTCCTGAACTAGGAGAATCCTTGGATACTCCTCGAAGCTATCGATTTATTACAAACGAAAGCAGTATAATACTATGTGGACATGATGAAAGAGGAGCAGCTCAAGCCTCCTATTATCTAGAAGATCTCATGAACCTCAATCATGCTCCTATTATAAGAAAAACTGATGAGAGTCGAAAGCCTCATTTCTCACCTAGAATGATACATTCCGGTTACGGACTGGATATGTTTCCAGATGCACACCTCAGTAAAATTGCCCACGCAGGTATGGATGCAATTCTTGTATTTACCAAGGATGTTGACACTACACCTCAGGGCTATCTTGATTTTAATGAGCTTATCTACAGAGCAGCTTCATATGGAATCGATGTATATGCATATAGCTATCTAAAAAGTCTAAAGCATCCGGAAGCTGCAGATGCTGAGGAATATTATGATGGCACCTATGGTAGGGTTTTCGAGAAATGCCCAGGCCTTAAGGGAATTGTTATGGTTGGAGAATCCGTAGAATTTCCAAGCAAGGATCCACATACTACGGGACGTTTGCGATTGGATGCACCAAAAGATGGATTGCCCAGCGGAAAACCCAGTCCAGGCTGGTGGCCTTGTCAGGATTATCCACAGTATTTGAACTTGATTAAAAAAATCATTAGAAAACACAAAGAAGACGCAGATATTGTTTTCTGGACTTACAACTGGGGATATGTAGATAAAGAATACCGCGTGGAGTTGCTAAAGAATATACCCACTGATGTTACCCTTCTAGTAACCTTTGAAATGTTTGAGCAAATAAAAACAGGGGATGTAACGAGTACCTGTGTAGATTATACTTTGTTCTTTGAGGGGCCTGGGAAATACTTCATAAGCGAGGCAGAAATCGCTCACGAAAGAGGAATAAAACTTTATACTATGAGTAATACAGGTGGCTTAACCTGGGATATCGGCGTCATACCTTATGAGCCAGCTCCATACCAGTGGATGAGACGTTACAATGGTCTTCACGAATCTAGAGAAAAATGGGGCTTAAGTGGCTTAATGGAATCTCATCACTTTGGATTTTGGCCATCATTTGTCAGTGAGTTGGCAAAATGGTCATACTGGACACCTTCACCATCTAGTGATGAAGTACTCAGGATGATAGCTGAAAGGGACTTTGGAGCAGAGAATATAGAAACAGTAATTGAAGCTTGGAAGGCCTGGAGTGAAGGAATCAGAAATTATGTATCCACTAACGAAGACCAATATGGTCCATTTAGAATGGGTCCTTCTTATCCTCTGGTTTTCAAAAGTGATGTAAAGATCCCTACTGTTCCCTATGCCATGTTTGGTGGAAACCGTATTTGTGTCACCAATTATGCATCTCAGGATAATGGAAGAAGCTCACTTTCCCAATTTAGAATACCAGTTGAAATCGAAAGATTATGCAAAATGAGGGATTACTTCCAAGAGGGTACTGAGCTTTTGGAAAGCACCTTTGAAGGCCTTCCTGAGAATAGAAAGCTTAACGCATTCTATATGATCAACCTTGGTAAGTTTATTGTGAATTGTGTCACAACTACAATTAATGTAAAGCATTGGCATTCCATTAAGAGGAGGCTCTTCCTGGAAACAGATGAAGCAAAAGTTATAGAATATGTAGATAAGATGACTGAAATAGGACTGGCTGAGATTAAGAATGCAGAAGCTACTATACCTTTAGTTCAAGCCGATTCCAGATTAGGTTGGGAACCTAGCATGGAATATATGACTGATGAAGATCACCTCAGATGGAAGATCAAGCAGGTTAAATTGGCCATTGAGGGTGAATTACCAAGGTATAAATCAGCTTTGAAATTTAATGACAATAAATAGATCAGTAAAGTAGGGGCAAGTTACTTGCCCCCTTTTTGCGTTAAGACATATAGTATTGATTCTAATGCAAATAATCTTGTATTATCATTCAGAGGAGTTTGCGACAAAGAACCCTGAAAGTAGAGTATGATTAATACACATACTACTAGGAGGAAAAGAGGAGTCTATATAATGTTTTTGGATTTACCAGAGTCCATTGAAAAGGGATATTTTAGAAATGTGTATGATGTAAAGATTTGTGATGATGGAAGCGCATGGCCAGTAAGGTTTTCAGATAAATTATTTTCTGTTTATAGCGAAGTAGAAGGCAGGAAAATACGTAGCTATTGTGCTTCTGGTGTGTGTATCGACCTTATCACAAGCTCGGATTTTATATACCTATATGTAGACACATTAAGTTTTGCTAGAGACTTTGCATATTTTGACCTTTATATTGATGATATTTTTGTAGAAACTATCGGCACAGAACCAGTTGAAAAATTAGATGAAAGGGTATCTTTTCAATTAATTTATGAGCATATTAATGGGAAAACTGTTAGGGACAGTAAGGAGCAAAGGGTTACCATATATCTACCACATTTGGTTGATATTCACATAAAAGCTATAGAAGTTGAAGACAAGTCCATTGTGAGAAGTAGCAGCAAGCTGACAGAAAAACAGAAAAACCTATTATGCCTTGGGGATTCCATAACTCAAGGAATGACAGCAAAAAGGCCATCTTCCATGTTTTCTGTGCAATTAGCCAGAAAGCTCGGAATGAACTTACTTAACCATGGTGTTGGAGGGCATGTTTTTGATGAGGACGTCATAGACGGGGATATGGGAATTAACCCGGATATCATTACAGTTGCCTATGGTGTTAACGACTGGAGTCGTTATGAATCTATGGACATATTCAGTGAGAAGTGTCGCAGATTTTTTGACAAACTCATTAATGTGTATCATAATGCCAAAATATTTGTCATCACTCCAATATGGACTGACAGGGAAAATGAGTCGCGGGCAATAGGTTCGCTTAGTGATATTAGAAGAGAAATAGAATGCATTGCAGGTGAATATGAGGGGATTTCCATTATTAACGGTCTCGAAATGCTGCCTAATATGTCGGAATTTTTACAGGATGGGGTTCATCCTAATGATGATGGCTTTGCCCATTATAGTGTGAATTTGTTGGCTGAGTTGTGCGCTAGTCGGAATCAGTAACTAATAAATATATTCCAGTCGCTGTTGCCATCACGAATCAATCTAGACTGTTGTTGAAGCAAAATAATATTAATTTGTACAAGGAACTTGATAACCAGGTGCAGAAGATAGTATATAAGGAACTCGATAGTCAAGAACGGTAGAAAGCGTATAAGGTACTTGATGGCTAAGAACAGTAGACAATTTAGTAACTTAATGTTACCACGGAACAGAAAAGTGTAATAAATCATTAGGAGGTTTATCATGGAACACAGAAGACCACATACGGAGTTTTATAATGTACCTAATACTACAGACGAGTTTAATGGCATGCCCTACAGACTGGTAGGAAAGTCAGGGCTGAGGGCATCAAATGTTGGCTTGGGAACATGGAAGATGGGTTATCCAGAAACTGGTGACGAAGCCAGGGTCGATGAAAAGACTTCTCTTAAGATGCTGGACAGAGCGGTGGAGCTGGGAGTGACATTCTGGGATACCGCCAACAGGTATAATGCTGCATCAGGTAATTCCGAACGTATTATTGGAACCTGGATGGAAAAAAATCGCGAGCAGAGACGAAATGTAGTAATTGCAACAAAGGTTTTTGGAGGAATGGATGGGGTTACTCCCAACCACAGCCGATTATCAAGGGGTAATATTCTCGATTCCACCTATGCATGCTTGGAAAGGATGAATCTGGATTACATAGACATGCTCTACTTCCATAGATACGAGGGGGACACACCTGCTGAGGAAAGTCTTATGGCAATTGAAGACCTGGTTAGACAGGATCTTATCCGCTATTTTGCAGTATCCAATTTCACAGTAGAACAGCTTAAGCTCTATCAGAAGGTAGAGAAGACCCTTTCTAGTAGGTGTCGGGTAATCGCTGTTCAAAACAGATTTGATATACTTACTGGAGAAAATAAGGATCAGGAGGGTATGCTAGAGTATTGTGCAGAAAGCGGTGTATCCTTAATAGCATACAGCCCTCTGGCAAGAGGTTTGTTAACAAATCGCTATTTAGACATTTCAAATGTAGGACCAGGGGATCGACTTTATGATGAGGGAGCCTTAAGTAAGTTTACTGATAGTAAGGCTATGATGGACAAGCTACAAAAGCTAGCAACTTTATCAAAAAGCTGGGGATATGAGTTAAGTCAGCTTTCATTGGCTTATATGCTGACCTTACCTGGCATGGGTCCTGTTATACCTTCATCGTCTTCAGTGAAGCAGCTTGAGACTAATGCTTTTGCAGGGAAGATTCAGCTGTCAGATGGTCAAATACAGGAAATTCAAGAAATCTTGAGTAAGTGAACGCACTTATTATAGAAGTATGCGTCTTGATATAGAATAAAAGAAAAAAACAGCATGTTATGCCAAAACAGCATTGTACAATAGTTGATTAATGTTGGTGAAAAAATACACTGATTAAAGTCTAATAAGGAGTGTCAATTGTGAAAAACTATCTATTTGAAAGATTTACCGACGATTATTATCGTTTAATCAACCAGACAGGGGTGCAACAAGCACTACCTCAGGAGGAGGGTAACGAGAACCACAATACCTGTTGGGATGGGGCACTTAGCCCAGATGGAACCTGTTATTTTACCCTGTCTTCTGAAGCAGGAAGATCTGACCATGCCAAGCTGGTAAAATATGATAGGGAACAAAACAAAATTGTTGAATGCTACTATGCAGGGGATCTTCTTTTGCCAAATCCTCGCAACTTGCCTCACAGCAAGCTTCACACTTCTATCAATTTTCTACCCGATGGCAGAGTTATAGCTACCACCCACTCTACAGATCGTGCACCACAGCACAAGGAATGGATGCCTTTCGGACATCACAACCATGTTTGGGAAGGATTTCCTGGCTCTAATATTATTGTATATGATCCTAAAACTGGAAAATCGGAAAATTGGGGAGTACCAGTTCCTAGAGAAACCATTTATGGAGCCAAGTATGATCCTAAGCATAATAGATTATATATGATAGGGTTCATGAGAGGTCATGTATATAGTTATTCATTAGATACTAAAAAGGTAACTGATCTCGGAAAAGCTGCGGAACTATATTGCTATCGTTTGTCTTTAGGAGCAGACGGCAACATCTATGGCTGCACTAAAACAGGATATTATTTCCGAATAAACACAGAGCTAAATAAACTGGAGGATTTGAACTTCAGAGTTCCAGACTATCCAGGTAACTACAAGAACAACACTTGGTATCGATATATGACAAATGCAAGGAACCATCCTTCTGGCAAGTTTATGTATACAGCAAATTTGGCTGCTGATGATTTCTTCAAATTAGATTTTGAAAGCTTGGAGATAACAAAATTAGGAAGCAAGATTCCCAAGGATGGTTTATATGAGCTTCCAAATGAGTATTCATGCTTTAACTGCTGCGCCTTTATACTGGATAAATATAATGTGCTTTGGTACAACTTATATTCAACCTCAACGATCCAAACAGAAGACATCATGTATGAAGGATTGAACTACTTGATGCGATGGGATATTGAAAACGGTAAGGAACCGGAATGCTTAGGAGTAATCGGAACACCTGAGAGAGCACAACGCTTAACAACAGAAATGGAATATGATAAAGAACGTGATATCATATATTGTGTCAGCGTTGGACGTGGTTTTGGAGCAAAAGGCCCATGTGTTTTATCCATTGATTTAGCTCAGTATAGAGAAAATATGTATGTACCCGGTCCTGTAGCGCAGGATTCTGTTTTACGTCCACGTCCACTCACAGAAGAGGAGAGTGAGAAACGTGCTAAGAGACGTAAGACGAATATAGGTGAGGAAGTTACGGAACACAACCCATTCCAGGCATTCCCCATAGAGGATTGTTACCCTGTTCGTATTTGGAGAGAGGTTCCTCATACAAATATCGAAGATTCCAAGGTTATAGGCATGTGCTATGATGAAGATGACATTTTACATGTTCTAACAGGAGAGTCGTTAAAGGCAGAAACTGCATCCTATGTGTTTAAAATTAAGTATCGCGATGTACTTGAACGCATGGATTACAATGCACTTGATGCTGACTACAAAGAATGGCTACTTAACAATATTAAACCAGGAAACTTGAAATTTGATAAGGATGTAAAACTACCAGAAGCAACAGGTAGACGTTATCGTGCTGTTGCATCCGCTTCAGTTGAATGGAATAATGGCCGAGAAATTGTGGGAACCATGGATGCTTTGCTTGCCATAGTAAACGCTGAGGGTAAGGTTTATTCCCTGGGCAATGCAGCTGCCTATGGTCCAATTCAGTGCATGTGCACAAATAAAGAGAAAACCAAGCTTTGGGGCGTTGCTGGAGATCCAGAGGATATGGGATATGTGTTCTATTATGATGATGAAGAAGGATTAAAGCAGCTAGGTATGATCAACTACAATTCCCATGGATATTATAGCACCACTGCTTCCAATGAGTTGTCCAGCATAGTGCTTAATAATGCAGAGGATACCTTAGCAATCGGTTCTATAGATCGTATATCTACAGTACACATAGTTGACCTGTGAAATTAGTGAACTCGTTTTGCCTATGGCAAATCATTGGGGATTCAGATGGAGATTAAACTTCACCTGAATTAATAAGAGTGAGCGCGCCACTTATAAAAGTGGGCGTCTTGATGATAGATAAAATGAATCAGTTAATAGATATGAGATACTGGATACTGGTAGAACGAAATGATTAGTTATACAGGATATGAGATGTTGAATACGCGGCTTGTGATATGTAGGGGCGGACGACTCTGTCCGCCCTAATCAACTAAAAAACATAAGGAGAAAAAGCAATGAAAACAGCATTATATACATTAACATTAAGTAAAAGAAGCATTCATGAGGCTTTACGTCATACTAGGGATTTAGGCTACAAAGGAGTGGAAATCTGGGGGAAGGAACCTCATGTTTCGTGTGATACAACACCCGAGCGTGCTAAAGAAATAAGGCAATTAGCCGAGGATTATGGCTTAGCCATAGTAAGCGTAGCCTCCTATGTGGGACGCTTCTCCACAAAAAGTGATGAAGAATGCGATAAGGAATATGAAGACCTGAAAAAATATATGGATGTTTTAGAAAACCTGGGAGCAGACTTAATGAGAATAGGCTGCGGAGGTCCAAATGCTCATCTGGCACAGGATTATCATTATGAAAAAGCAGCATATTGGCTACAGAAGTGTGCCGATTTTGCTGCCCAAGCAGGCAAGCGACTGGCTATGGAGATTCACAATTCCACTTTGGTTGAGTCAGCTGAAGATTCAATTAAGCTACTTAACATGATAGATCGAGAAAACGTAGGGGTTATACATGATGCTGGCAATATGTATATTTCAGGCAATGACTATGGAGCTCAATCAGTAGAATTGCTGGGAGATAAGATATTCCATGTGCATGTGAAGGATATAGAGCGAATTCAGGACAAAAACCTGCCTGCTTCATTCTATAACTCTACTAAAAATGGGAACGAACTGTTCCGTTATACTCTTCTAAATGAAGGTGGCACTGACCATAAACCTTTGTTTGATGCATTGAAGAAAGCTGGATATAAAGGTTACTTATCTACTGAGTGTGGTGCAGCTCTACCTGATATTGAAAGAGCTAAAAATGAGATTCAGGAAATGAATAAGCTCTTAGAAAGCTAAGTGAAACATAAAGAGTTCTTATAAAGCTAAGTGAAACATAAAGAGCTCTTAGAAAGCTAAGTGAACCACAAAGCTGTTAGAAAGCTAAATAAAACCACAAAGAGCTGTTATTATTCTGGTGTGAGGTGTGCATTTTCTCAAGTAGTTCGGGATTACACTTATATTGTGCAGGTGTGCATTATCTCAAGTAGTTCATGGATTACATCTATATTTTGTGGGGTACGGTTCAGTGAGGTGTGCAAAATTTCAAGTAATCCACAAATTATTGAGGAATTTAGCGTTTTCTGAGCAGAATTTCAAGTAATGCATAGAATTTACTCTATTTTAGCAGTATTTTGGAGATTTATGTGCAATTTTTCAAGTAATGCACTGTTTTTTACTGAAAAATCATGCACTAGTTGAAAATTTGCTCACAAATCGCTTATAAGGCTCTGAAAAGAGCTAATATTGATGCACTACTTGAATTTTTGCTCAATAAAGCCCGAAACACTCTGTTTACTGTGCACTACTTGAAATCTTGCACAGTTCGGGGTATACCTCAGGGGTATACCTCAGACGAAAATATCGATGAGGCCTTTTTCGATTTATGATATCAGTTCCATTACATAGTGAGAATTTCAGTTGTAACTTAGTAGAATATACTTAATTTTGCTTCTTCGCCGTAGAACCAATCCATATATTTTAGTAAATTGTCAATCTGCTCGTCTGACCTTAAATAAAAAATCCGAAAGCTCAGAGCAGGAGTAGGGATATACTAAAGGAGGTCAATAATAGTAAATATTTACTTATATTACTTTTGCCCTGCATCTTATATTATATTATATTCCATTATGTGCCAATGTGGGGTGTTCTAATTGCTTTCAAGGATTTTAAAGCCTTCATAGGCTTTATTGACAGTAAATGGGTTGGATTAAAATATTTTAAATTATTCTTTAAATCACCTGATGCACTAACAGTGATTCGAAATACCTTTCTTATAGGTGCTTATAGTATAGTATGGGGTTTTCCAATGCCTCTAATATTTGCCCTGGTTTTAAATGAAGTTCGAAATATGAAAGTTAAAAAATTAGTACAAACAGTAAGCTATATGCCTCATTTCCTTTCAACAGTTATTGTTGTAGGAATAATACAATTACTTTTATCATCTACTAATGGGATAGTTAATCAAGTTATTACCGATCTAGGATTTAGTAAGATAAATTTCTTACAAAAGCCAGGGTATTTCAAAACCATATATGTAGCTTCAGGTGTTTGGCAAGGAATGGGCTGGGGTGCCATAGTTTACTTAGCAGCTATTTCGGGAATAGATCCGCAGTTATACGAAGCTGCAGTAATAGATGGTGCTAACAAGTTTGTACAAATTTTCAAAATAACAATACCTTGCATTGCCCCAACCATTATTACACTACTCCTATTACGTATGGGAAGTGTGTTAAGCGTAGGATTTGAGAAGGTATACCTGCTTCAAAACCCAACAATTTTATCAGCATCCGATGTAATCTCTACTTATGTTTATCGCCAAGGTATGGCAGCTGGAAACTTTAGCTATGGGACAGCAGTAGGTCTATTTAATACAGTAATTAATTTGTTTTTCATTGTTGTTTCCAATGCCTTAGCAAAAAAATATTCAGAAACCAGCCTCTGGTAAATAATAGAAAATAAGGGAGTTGATTTAATGATTCATCATAAAATTAAGCCTAACATATATACAGCAATGAAGTATTTATTTCTTATATTTGTACTTTTAGTAATCCTAATACCTATGTTACATGTGTTTGCTGTATCGTTATCTAGTGATATCAGAATTATGAATGGTGAGGTAACTATATTTCCGAAGGGCTTGAATTTTGAAGCATATAAGTTTGTTTTATCTGATAGTAATATTCTAAACTCATATATGAATACCATTGTGTATACTGTTGTTGGTACTACCTTATCACTAGCTACAACAGCGTCAGCTGCATATGCTTTAAGTAAAAAAAAGCTGTTTCTACAGAGCTTCTGGATGAAGCTTATAATCTTCACAATGTTTTTTGGCGGTGGAATGATACCTTCATTTATTAATGTGAGGAATTTGGGCTTGTATGATACAATGTGGGCAGTTGTACTACCGGGGCTTGTTGGTTCCTGGAATTTGATAGTTATGAGATCATTTTTCATAGCCTTTCCTAGTGATATAGAGGAGTCGGGAAGAGTGGATGGACTTAATGATATAGGTGTTTTTGTATATTTAGTTCTACCTGTTTCAAAAGCAGTACTGTCAACAGTCGGATTGTTTTATGCTGTTGGTATTTGGAATAGTTACTTTGTACCTTTTCTATATTTGGAGTCTCAAAGTAAGTTCACCTTGCAGATGGTATTGCGTTCCATGCTCGTTTCTGGAACCTCGCTAAATGCGGTTACAATTTCAGGCGGTGACACAACGATGGTACCTGAAACACTTAAGTATGCAACAGTTGTTGTAGCTATACTACCTATTATGGCAGTATATCCATTCCTTCAGAAATACTTTGTGTCAGGTGTAATGGTTGGGTCAGTTAAGGGTTGATCGTACATTATTGACAGTACTTTATCTAGTGTAATTTAAGAGGGAGAATTAGATGTGAATCATATAAATTTAGGTATTATAGGGGCAGGAATCATAGCACATAATCATGTTGAAGCTGCAATCAATACACCAGGTGTAAAGCTTCTGTGCATTGCGGATATTGTTTCTCAAAAGGCCGAAAGCCTGGCTGAGAAGTATAATATTAAGCCTTATACTAACAATAGAGAAATGTTAGATAATGAAAGCTTAGATGCTGTTATTATTACTCTTCCAGTATTTCTACATTGTGAATCAGTTGTTGAGGCAGCAAATAGAGGTCTACATATATTGGTTGAAAAGCCTATGGCTTCTACTGTTGAAGAATGCAATTTGATGATATCAGAAGCAAAGAAAAACAATGTGAAGCTTATGGTGGGGCATATTCAACGATATATATCTTCAAACATGAGAGCCTTTGAAATGATACAAGAGGGTACTCTTGGCGGGCTGATTATGATAAATGAGAGGAGATATTACAACTACTTTAATGATAGACGACCAGCCTGGTGCTTGAAGAAAGAAACAGCAGGTGGTGGCGTCATAATGAATTTGGGGGCACATTCAATAGACAAGGTTTTATATATGTCCCAGAGTAGAATAAAAAAAGTGCATGGAAAGGTAGGCTTTTTTGCCACAGGGACAGATGTTGAAGGAAATGGACAACTGTTATTAGAGATGGAAAATGGTGTGAGTGCTGTTACTACCCACTATGGATACAGTAAGGTAGCAGAATACACTACAGAGTATATATTTCATGATGGTATAATCAAAACTACTACCAATAATATTATTACAATTCAAGCAGGTGACAAGCGTTATGATGAAGAATTACTAAAGATAGATCCATTTAAGCTACAGCTGGAAGATTTTATAAAATCAATAGAGGAAGACAAAACACCAGCTATTAGCGGTGAATATGGTCTTGAGGTAATTCAAGCGATTACTTCAGTTTATTAGGACTAAGTATGAGCAATTATTTTGATGTGAACAGTATCGCCAATTAGCTTATTTATATAAATAAGCTAATTGGATTGACTTAATAGAAAGTATCTACTATTATAAAGTTAAGTAATTTATTCTTGAAATATTTCATAATATTGTGGACATCTTGATAATAAACATCCCTTGTAAATGGCTTTAAAACAAAA
>JAAZEK010000073.1 GCA_012512335.1 Clostridiales bacterium
TATCATATCTTTTTGAAGGGCATCATTTACTGGAACCCCTTTGTCCTTTCGATATTCCCATGCCAGATGCTCCTTCTCTCCAGCTGTATAGATGCGTTCTTCACCTGGTGCAAGCTTGGAAGCGCGAAGTTCCCTGAGAATGTCCCCTGTTGTCTTCTTAAAAGCATCCAGTTCTGTGAAGGCCTCAACATTAATTGCAATAAAGAAATGTCCTAGCTGATAATGAACCTTCTTCCCATTATCCAATCCAGTTAAGGCCTTTAAGAAAGCTCCACCCTGCAGGGCAGCGGACAAAATTTCAACAACTGTAGCATATCCATATCCCTTATATCCGCCCAATTCTTCACCAATTCCACCTAATGGAGTCAATGCCGCACCACCGCTAACCAGATCCTTAAGCACTTGCTCAGTATCAGTTCTTGTAGTGCCGTCTTCTCCTATAACCCAGCCTGCTGGTAGCTCTTTGCCTTCTCGTGCATAGACTTCTATTTTTCCTCTTTGAGAGACAGAGGTAGCACAATCCAGTACAAAGGGGAAATCCTCATCAGTTGGCATTCCAAATGTCAGAGGGTTGGTGCCTAGCATATTTTCTACACCAAAAGTAGGCGCGATAGATGGTCTGGCGTTGGTTCCAGTGATACCAATCATGCCTTTTTCGGCAGCCATAAGTGTATAGTAACCTGCAATTCCGTAATGATTGGAGTTTCGGACAGCTACCATGCCCATGCCGTAAGTTGCAGCCTTTTCAATAGCCAATTCCATAGCCCGCTTACCAATTACCTGCTCCATGCCATTATGTCCATCTATAACAGCTGTGGTGGGCCCTTCTTTTATCACTTCAAGATTTGTAATAGGGTTGATAACGCCTTCATTAATGCGGTCTACATAGATTGGCTTCAATCTGCCAATACCGTGGGAATCAATGCCTCTTTTATCTGAAACTATCAAAATATCTGCACAGATTTTCGCATCTTCTTCCGGCACACCTACTCCCGTGAAAACATCCACCATAAACTGTTCCATGGTGGCAAAGTCGACCCAATAGTTTTTCTCTGACATTTGCTTACCCCTTTTCTAAAGTTAGTTATATAATTTCAGTTTGCCATAAATCCCTTTATAGTGCTAATTGGGATATATGTAACATTACTTTTACTACCTACATTATCATATTGATATTTCTAAATGATGTCAATCAAACATTGAATATTCTTTTATTCACACATTACTATTTAGCGGTAGCCATTCCAGCACTCTTTTAATATTCTCATCCCAAAAATCCCAAGTGTGATTGCCAGGTCCTTCCTCATAGGTATAGTCAAAGCAGCCTAAACTCTGAACGAAATCTCTAAACCTAATATTGTCTCCATAGAGATAATCTTCTGTCCCAACACATTGAAAGAGCTTTGGTTTGGGGTCATCAGATTCTGCTACTTTTTCAGCTAGATAGAACAAATCATTATTGCTACCTGTTATCTTTGTCCAATCACCAACTATGTTTTCAATTTCTCCACTCTCGCGAATTGATGCTAAATTTGCAACATCTAATGCTCCGGATAGACTTGCACCAGCCGCAAACTTATCAGGGCAAGATAAGGCCATCTTGAATGCACCATAACCACCCATGGAAAGACCAGCAACAAAATTATCCTCCCTCTTGTCAGATAAAGGAAAGAAAGAACGAGCAATAGCAGGAAGCTCCTCGCTTATAAAGGTCCAGTATCTATAACCAACAGCCATATCTGTGTAAAAGCTGCGATGTACAGCTGGCATAACTACCGCCAAACCTAGAGATGCCACATACCTTTCAATGGAGGTTCTTCGCATCCAAATTGTATGGTCGTCAGACAATCCATGCAATAGAAATAACGTAGGATGTTTTTTGCTAATTACTCGATTGTCCATACCTATTTGACCAGAGGTCTCCTGTGGAAGAATTACGTTCATTGAACAGGACAATCCCAATACTTCTGAAAAGAAATCACATTGTATAAATGCCATTTTACTTCATCCTTTCAAGCCTTTTCTTATATTTACCCTATTATATTAATGCTTATTAATATAACCCATAAACTCGTTGGATTGGTCCATAAATACAGTAGTGTCTTTTAGGTTCTTGTAGGTCTCCATACGCTGTATAAAACTGTAAAACTCCAAGTCCAGCTTCAAGGATTCCTCATAGATACGAGCCACTTGGGCATCTGCTTCAGCCCTTATAATGGCAGCTTCTTCAACTGCTGTAGCAACGGTTTCTTCTTTAATACGATCGGTTTCCGCCTTGCTCTTCGCCAGTAGTGAGTCACCTTCAGCTCTTAGCTTCTCGGATTCCTTCTGAATCTCTTGGGTCATTTTTTCCTCAATAGAGGCAATATTAGCCTGAGGAAAGTTCTTTCGGTAAATTCCAATGTCTACTATATATAAGCCAAACTGGGATATCAAATCCTCGTTTAATTGATCTTTCTTTGAGTCCAAAGCTTCGGTTACCTTGGTTTTATCAAAAAACTCGTTAAAGGCTAGAGTGTTGGCAGTCTGTATAACTGCTGGATAAACTCTATCATCCATTACGGAGCTTGAGCCTTCAATTCGCCCAATTGACATGCGGAACAAGGCTGGATTTACTACACGATATTGAGCGAATATGCTTAGATCTATACGCCTGCTGTCAAAGGTATTAATAGTAGCTGACTCTGAGCGGTAGGTGTGATACTTGGCACTAAACTTATCTATGGTCTCCAAAAAGGGAACCTTGAAGTTTAAGCCCCTGCCAGTTGTGATATCAACAGAAAGATTTCTATGAGAAAATCCTGCTTCTACCAATTCTTGATCCATGGGACTTACCACTACACGATCAACACGTCCCATATGATTCACTACTGCAACCTCATCCTCGCGAACAATGTAAGTTGAATTCCCTAAAAGGATAATAGCTATCAAAATTAAAACGCCTGCAATTATTGTGTTTCTAATAGATTTAGTCAATTGGATTCACCTCTTCCATGTTATTTTCTGTCTCTCCAATATCTCCTTGGTTTTGATTGTCAATATTATTCTGTTCTTCCTCAATTATATCGTCGATTACATCAGAACCAACCGCTTTGCTATTTGTGTTCCCTGTTGATTGATTCCCATTAGTATTGGTTCCATCCATATTATAAAATTTATACAAATTGCCACCTGCAGTGGTGTCAATAATTACATTGTTGTTAGCGATAAATTCCCTCATACTTTCTATATAGATTCTCTCTCTTATAATCTGAGGGTTTTTTACATATTCAGCATACAAGGCCTGAAACTCGGCAACTTCCGCATTAGCTTGAGCGACCACTCGGGCTCTGTGAGCCTTAGCACCTTCAATTAACTGAGTAGCCTCAGACTCAGCTTTCGGCACTACTGTATTGGTGTACTTTTGAGATTCTTCGATTTTACCATTTCGATA
>JAAZEK010000074.1 GCA_012512335.1 Clostridiales bacterium
AACTCATACAGGCTAACAGAAGCAGAGGAACAGTCATTATGAGGACAGCCCCCATAATAAGTAAGTGTCCTGTGTTACTCACATAGTATGTCCAGTTGTAAATATTGTCGAGTATTGCAACAGTGATAAATGCAATGGTTAAAATCCCGGCCAAAAAAATATCAAAAGGGATTTTATCTAAGCCATTAGGAATAACTTCTTCCTTCCCTTTTCTATGGCCAGCAGAACACATTAGAAAAACAAAGAGTACAATTGCAATTATGAAAGACAGTATTGTAAATATAATTAGTGTGTAACGCATTGAATAAGCAACTTGAATCCAGTTTTCTGCTCTAAAATAGCGATCTTCTGCTGTTAATGTACTTTTTACATAACAATCTATTGTATATACTTCACCTTCTACATACTCAGTAGTATTAATAAGTTCTTCTTCCTCCCAATATTCCGAAAACTTAACAACTTCCTTTTCCTCCCAATACCCATGTTCCTGAAAAGTATAAGTTCGACTAAACTGAACCTCCTGATTATTATAATTGCTAAGAATAAGCTCTCCATTTTCTTTTTTCAAAGTATAAAGAAAGTTTGTATAGTCAGCTGAAAAAGCTTCTTCAAGAGTAGTTTGAAATGAGGAATCCTTTTTGTAAGCTGGAAAATATTCATAGAACAACCTAGTAGCATATACTCTTGTGATATCTTCAAATATATCTTCCTTAACTGCATTTAAAGGTTTACCATAAAAATCGTATCTTACCAAATAGTCTATCCCAAATATCCCTGCTATGAACCCAACTACGAAAATTATAAAGAGAAAAATAGCGGTAATCTTTGCTGCTAAATTATGTGTTAATTTCGTCATTTTGTCTCACCTCTTTCTATTTTGTATCCCTGTCCCCAAACTACCTTTAAGTACCTAGGCTCAGCAGGATTGATCTCCAGCTTTTCCCTTAAATGACGTATGTGAACAGCTACAGTACTCTCTGAACCATAACAATTCTCTTCCCATACTCGGTTATAAATGCTCTTAGGTGAAAACACTTCACCGGGATTTTCCATTAGTAATTTTAGGATATCGTATTCTGTAGGTGTTAAATTGATAGCTTCTCCATCAAGGGTGACGTTTTTTGCTTTGTCATCCAGTTCTATACCACCTATACATAGATTTGGGGATTTTACTACTCCACCACCTAGATGCATATATCGTCTCAGTTGGGATTTCACTCTAGCAAGCACTTCAACTGGGTTAAAGGGTTTTGTAATATAATCATCTGCTCCAATATTAAGACCCAGTACCTTGTCCGTGTCTTCGCCTTTGGCGGTAAGTAAAATAATAGGAATATTGTTGTTTTCGCGAATTTTTACCATAGCGGTAATACCGTCCATTTCTGGCATCATGATATCCATCAATATAAGATGAATATCCTTATTTTTTATTACCTGCAATGCTTCTTTTCCAGTATAAGCCTCATATGTATTGTAACTCTCTGATGATAGATAGATTTTTAGTGCTGACACAATATCCTTCTCATCATCACAAATCAAAATATTATACATTTGTTACCCCCATGAACTATCTTCGTTAGCTATAAACTGTAACTAGTCTTCTTTTGTCTACAGTATCTATTATGCACGCTTTTCTTTTAAAAACCAATGAGTAAAGTTCTTAAGAATTTCTTAAGATTTAAAATTAAAAATCCTTCACTACGCTCTGAATGACAAATTTGTGTCATACTGAATGCATTGAAGGATCTTAGGGGATATGGCTGGTTATTAACCTTGTATATCCCTTTTATTATATCCAATGAATCCCACCATAACTAATGATAGTGCTATTAGAGTAAGCACTGACAACTTCACCATGTTTATATCTTCCATTGGTATTTGAGGGATATGTCCAAAAGGAGATAAAGCCCTCATCCAATCAGGTAATTTCAATATATCACCTAAATATCCTACAAAAAACGAATATCCTAGATATGTCCAAGCCAGCCCAGTGTGTCTTGGTAGATATCCAATTAAGAGCACAGCTACGCCTATCATTATCCAAATAGCTGGAATGTGAACCAATCCAGCTTTTAAGAAGCTTGAAAATAGTATTACTTCATCCATCACAAATTCAGAAGCAAACCACAACCCTAGCATTGACACGATCTGAATAAGGAGAGCAGCTATAATTCCTATAAATGTATAACTTCCTATTATTTTATTTCTAGAAACCGCATTTGCAAGTATATCTTCAGTCCTATTTCTTTTTTCCTCTCCATTTAGCTTTAAGACAAAGATAAGTGTTGGTATTGTTCCTAATATACTTATAATTGTAATTAGCATTGATACAAATTGTTCAGTCAAGCTCATGCCTTCTGCAAATGGAAGCATTTGCATTAAAATTTCATTACTAGCTAAAAAGCCTTCCAAATCCCCTAAAATTGAGCCATAAGAGATGCCTAAAATAAACATCCCAATAATCCATGCAATAATAGTAGTTCGTTGTATCCTTAAAGCTAAGCCTATCGGCGATGTAAGAAAAAGTGAAGCCTCTCTCCTGCCTGGTTTAGTGGTAATGAAACCTGCTCCCATATCTCTAATTGAGTTTAAGTACAGAGAAACGCTGAAGATAATTATAGATATTCCTAATGTCAATAGTACAGGCCACCAATAATTGTTGACATACACCTCAGTACGCAGAATCAGCCCAAGGGGAGAAATAAGCGATAGTGCTTCATTCCCAACATCTCCGATACCTCTTATAATATAAGCAAGTATAAG
>JAAZEK010000075.1 GCA_012512335.1 Clostridiales bacterium
GAACTACCAGGGGCTGATGGTGTATGTATAGATGAGATACTTAGGTAAAGGTAAGTCGACTCGATATTAAAGAGGTCAACGCCCAGTGCATTACTATAGGTAAATTTTGATAGCGTAATTTTAGATAATATTTTAATGAAGCTAATAGACAAAATTGAGGAAATTGATAACTTGTGAATGGAGGATGAAGTATATGAAATGTGGTTTTTATGAAGCGGATATCACTCCCCCTCTGGGAAGTATTATTCCTGGAGGTTTTGGTGCACGTTATAGTACTGACATTTTGGAGAAAATTTACGCGAGAGCCTTCTATTGTACTAATGATGGTCAGTCTGCAGCTATTGTTGTGATAGATGCGTGTGGTATCACTATGGATATTACAAAACGTATTAGGGAAAGGGTATGTAAATTTATACCTATGAGTGAGAACGAGATTATGGTTATGGCAACACATACCCATACAGGCGGGCCGACGTTGAATTGGGGAGAAGAAGTTGTCACAGATCCCTTTTACCTTGATCTTTTAGTGAGCCGTGCAGCTGATTCCATTATTTGTGCATACAATAAAGCGCAATCTGCTCAACTGCTTGTTGGTCATGAAACGCTTACAGGTGTTTCCTTCATAAGAATATACAGAATGAAGGATGGTAGTCTTAAAACAAATCCAGGAGCAGCAAATAAAGAAAAGGTCCTAGAACCTTTTGGCGAGATAGATCCAGATGTAGCCGTTCTATTAGCAGTAACTGATGGAGGACCAATAGGTGCAATTGTGAATTTTGCCTTGCATTCTGCCATCAATTCTGGAACAAAAACCAGTGGAGATTTTATCGGTGTATTGTCAGATGAAATGAAGGCCCATTATGGTAACGATTTCGTAACACTATTTATTAACGGTGCTTGTGGGAATATCAATCATATAAATGTGTTTGATGAAGAAACCTTTAAAGCTGATAGACAGCTTGTTGTAGGCCGTGAACTAGCCAAAAAAGCGATTCTAGCAGCCCAAAATGCTGAGCCAGCTGGAGAAGAAATTGCACTTGTAGAAAAAACCATTCAAGTTAGGTTAAGAAAACCTTCCGTAGAGGCTTTGCTGAAAGCTAAAGAACACTTTGATAATTTAGGAGATTCTCTGCCGTTATCAACACCTAAAGAACCTGGTTATATAGAAACTTTTTTCGCACTTCAAGCTTTCCAAATTGCTGCAGACAAGAGAGTGGAGCGAGATGTTTATCTCCAACTCATTAAAATTGGGGATGTATGTATAGTGGGAAACCCCTGTCAAATGTTTGTGGAATATGGAAAGAAAGTGAAAGAACAATTTGGAGAACATGTCTTTTTCTCTGATTTTGCTAATGATTATTGCGGGTATGTTCCAACTCCTGAGTGTATGGTCCCTGGTGTTTATGAAGCTCGACTTGCACCTACAAGCGGATTGGAAAGTGATGCTGGAGATATTATTTGTGATGCTTTGACACAGATGTACCAAGAGTTATAAGTAAAATCCCCGTTATTGTTCACTGGGAAGTAAAATAATAAACATATTCCAGTCGCCAAAGGTTTCTTCCATATGATTTATTATTTTTACGTGAACAGTAACTGAATCCCCCATGTTTTGCTAAAAGCAAACGAGTTCACCGTTCACTGGGAAGGGATAATGTGGTACAATAGAGACAACATTCATATTAGAATAGAATATTCCAAATACAAACCTAGGAGAAGATTTTGCTATGATGAACACAGTACAAAATGCTAACAGTAATAAGGTTTTAGAAGCCCTAAATGAAATTGCTATAGATATAGGTAGCGGAATATCTGAGATATCATTTCGCATATATCTAAGTGAGCGTGATATTATTCTTTCGCCTGACGACTTCGCACTTATACCAAGCATAGAAGGAGAAAGTGTTAAATTTACGGGTAATTGGAGAGACATCCATATTGAATGGGAGTTTAACAAATTAGAAGTGGGCTATACAGTGAAACTTAAAGCCGAAAGTGATAACCAACTTGACTGTACTGCTATGGATAGCCTCATAGTAAAATATAAGCCTAATACAGAAAATATAATGGATTGGCGAGTATTACAGTATACAGATAACTATGTTACCAAGCCTATAGGTTGTCCTACTGTCAAAGAAGCCTTGGAAATAGATAGCTCATGTAATTTAGTTGCAGGTGCATTCAAAGATAATAAGGCAAATGGATTGTTCTTGGGAACAATAATCCCTCAAGATAATAAACATTTATATACAATGAAGATGCCAGAAAGTGGAGAGCTTCAATATGTTTGCACTACAAAATTTAATTCTACCGTAAGCATAGGTAAATCCCTATCTTCAGAAACTACTTGGATATCAGTAAACAAGAATGTAAAGGAATCCTTTGACACTTACGCAGATTTTGTACCATATATACCAGACGACCCTATACCCGCCATTGGTTGGAATAGCTGGGATTATTACTATTTTTCTATTTCTATGGATTCTTTAATAGAGAATATGGAGGAAGTAAGAAAAGATAAAGACCTATCTGAAAACGTTAAATATTTTGTAATAGATGATGGCTGGCAGCATATGTATGGCGAATGGGAACCGAATTATAAATTCCCAGGAGGACTTGAAAGGACGGTTAAGGAAATAAAAGACAGAGGCTTTATTCCTGGTATCTGGCTAGCTCCTCTGTTTATCGATTCTTACTCCTATCCTGGATTAAGGATGCCTGAATTATTGCTGAAAGATGAGTATGGAGATCCTATTTCCGTTGAGGGTAACTTTTTATTGGATCCCACATCACCAGCGGGTAAGGAATTTCTTAGAAAAACATATACGAAATTATACGAAATTGGGTTTAGATTCTTTAAGGTAGACCACGTTAGCTATATTAAAAATGTTGAAAGGTTCTATGAAAAGCACAAAGGGCCATATGAAGTATTAAGGGATCTGTTCACCCTCATACGAGAATGTGTTACTGATGAAAGCCATATTTTAGGCTGTTCTTTACCATTGGAATGTGGTCAAGGTTATGCGGACTCTGGGCGTACTGGAATCGATGTCCATAACCAATGGAATCACTTGGAATGGACTCTTGAATGCTATCTCTTTAAACATTGGGCAAACAAACGTGTATGGATAAATGATATAGATTTTCTTATTGTAAGAGGAAAAGATACCTCTCTTGAGGAAGTAACCAATGTATTAAACCCAGGTGAAAACCATCCCAATCCGCCAAGGTGGAGAAGGGGAGACGTTTTCGATAAATATGAAGCGCAAACCTGGACTAATATAGTAAGCTTCACAGGAGGAAATATATTCCTAAGCGATAGAATTAGTATGCTAAATGAGGAAGGTAAAAAGCTCATACAGAAGGGAATAAAGAGCATAGATGTATCAGCTGAGCCTCTAGATATGTGTTGTGATTATCATCCTTCATTATGGCTACAGGATTTAGAAGATGATTATAGATTGACCATCATTAACTGGCAGGATGAAAAGGCAATATACAGCTTTAATTTTAGTGAGTATGGAATGAAGTCTCCTGTAGAAGTGCTTAATGACTGGACTTGTGAGAAAATCATTGTTAAAGATGGTGTGTTGAGCGTAGAGCTTAATAGACATGAAAGTATAGTTGTAAAATGGAAGAAATAATGTTACCGCTCACTGGGAAGTAAAATAATAAATATATTCCAGTCGCTGTTGCAGTCACGAATCAATCTAGAGCATATTATTTATTATTTTGACGTGAACAGTAACGAAGTAAACGTTAGGGAAAGTATTGGAAGGAGACAAAAAATGAACATATTTAAATCAGGCTTTGCCCGTTTGGATATAACCCCTCCACTTGGGGTTAATATATCCGGATATTATGAGCAACGAATAGCAGATGGTATCCTAGACAATTTATATGCATCAGCCATAGCTGTAAGTGATGGCCTCAATACTGCTGTTGTTTTAAGCCTGGATATTATAGGTATTCAAAAGAGCAGGATGGATACATTTAGGAAATCAATAGCTGACAAAAATTCACTGCCCTTTGAAGCTATTTTTATTGATTGTACTCATACGCATACTGGACCTGAGATGGACGATAGCCTATTTGCGGAAGACATTCCATATATTAATTATTTGGAAAGAAAGTTAAGTGATGCAGTGGCCCTAGCTATCGCAGATTTAAAGCCTTCATCAGTAAGTGTTGGAAGTAGCACGGCGGCAGGGATTTCCTTTATACGGCGTTTTCGCATGAAGGATGGTAGTATACAAACAAACCCAGGAAGAGGAAATCCTGATATTTTAGAGCCAGTGGGAACACCTGATGAGACGGTTCAACTGGTTCGTATTAAGCGCGATAACGCTGACGAGATATTGCTTGTCAATTTCCAAGTACATCCTGATGTTATTGGTGGAAATAAGTTTTCAGCAGACTATCCGAAATTTGTAAGAGATACTCTGGAAGTATCACTCGATAATGTAAAGTGCATTTACTTAAATGGAGCTCAGGGTGATACTAACCATATTAATGCATACGCATCACCTGAAAGAGCAGAGACTGACTGGGGTTATAAGCATTCAGAGCATATGGGAAAAACCATAGCTGGGGCAGTTCTACAGATTTATATGAAGACTTTAGCTGTTGAAGCTACGCCCGTTAGATTTGGTCAAAAAAATATAGATGTACCATCAAGTCGTGTAGATAAATCCATGATACCAGAAGCTGAAAGAATTATCGCATTACATGAAGCAGGCAGAGATGAAGAGATAGACGGTCAAGGTATGGGACTAGTCACTGTAGTTGCTGAAGCATATAGAATGAAATGGCTAGAAAATGGTCCAGATGCATTCACACTTCCACTTACTGCAATTCGCTTCGGAGATGTGGTTGTAAACGGTATTCCTGGAGAACCCTTTACTGATATAGGCAGAGCAATAAAAGAAAATTCTCGGTTTAAGATGACATTAGTTAGTTGTTGTGCTAATGGAAATGAGGGATATTTCCCCATGCAGGCTGCATATGATGAAGGCGGCTATGAAGCCCGTAGCTCGCCGTTTAAGCCGGGTGTAGCAGAGGCGATTATAGAAGGAAGTGTAGAATTACTCAGAGAACTGGAGTGATTTTACTGTTCACTGAGTGAAGTAAAATAATAAATATATTCCAGTCGCTGTTGCCATCACGAATCAATCTAGAGCTTATATCAGCTGAAAATACTACACCTTCCAAACTCACTTCGTTCAGACAGCGAAAGGTGCTTAACGCATTTTCTGCTGATATTCGCTAAGATTGATGGTCGTTCCTGCAAAAGCTTCTTCCATATGATTTATTATTTTGACGTGAACAGTAATAAGGCTAGGAATAATTTTTAAACTTTTTTAGGATTCCATATCACTTACGAGTTAATCGTGGTATAATCTCAGTAGATGATTGTGGTTTTAATTAGTAGAATAAATCCACAATCAATTATTCCTTGTAGAAATGGTACTGTACTATTTATTATCAATTTCAGAGTTACAGAGTGTTCTATACATAAAGAAGGGAATGGAAGAATAATGATCACATGTGGAATGAGCGAAATAGTAATAACACCACCTCTAAACACCAGTATCCCAGGACAGTTGCAGGACAGGAAAGCAATAGGCATCAGGGATGACCTGTATGCTAAGGTAATGATATTGGAGGATAGTACGACAAAGTTATGTATCATTGCTTTAGATTGTATTGGATTTTTCAAGCATGATGTTGCAAGAGCTAGAGATATGATCTTTGCTAAAACTGGTATTCCTAAAGAAAATATATTAGTTGCAGCTACTCACACTCATACTGGAGGAGCTATAGGAGATCTATATCAAAGTCCACGGGATGATGATTATGTATCCTATATTATAAACAGGATAGGAGAGGCTGTAGAAGGCGCACTCATTAATATGCAAGAAGTGCAGCTTGGGTTTGGTGTTGGTACAGTAGATAATATATCATTCTATCGTCGTTTCAAAATGAAAGATGGCAGTTTTACTACTTTTGCAGGCCTAAATAATCCTAATATAGATAGACCAATTGGAGATATCGATTCGGATGTAGTTGTGATAAGGATTGATGATACTAAAGGTAATCCAATTGGAGTGGTAACAAATTTTGCTTGTCATCTGGATACCATGGGGGCAGATGGGAATACAATGTTTTCTGCTGACTATCCAGGTGCATTAAGTTCTGAAATCAAGAATAAGCTAGGAGCCAATGTTGTAAGCATTTTCTTAAATGGTGCTTGTGGCAATATCAACCATGTTGATGTGACTGGGAAAGTGAAAGTCACCCCTGGACATTATATAAAAATGGGTAGAATTCTTGCAGATGAAGTAATCAGAACCAGAGAAAATGTAAAGTATGAGCATGACAATGATATTGTATTAGCTGCTGTTAATGAAGATATTACTGCTCATACTCTATTGCCGAAAGAAGAGGATATACAATGGGCAAAAGATTTTTCTAACATTAAGGAGCCTTCTGTCTGGGATACTCTATTGTCACAGGAATATTTAAAACTGGATAAGCAGGGGATAAAATCAAAAAATATAGAGATACAAGCCCTAAGACTAGGAAATCTTTTTATAGGGGCATTTCCAGGTGAACTATTCGTAGAGTTTGGAGCTACGGTTAAATCTAATTCCCTTTTTAGGTATAACATGATAAGCACGCTATCAAATGGATGTGAGGGTTATATAACTACTAAGGAAACACATGAACAGGGTGGTTACGAAGCTAGATTAACTGCCTATACAAATTTGGCTCCAGGAACAGGTGAAATGCTTACAGAACATATGATGGAGTTAATGAAGAGTATTCAGAATGTTCCTTAATAAATGTCCAGAATGACACGGTAGCAGATGGTATACTAGGCAATCTTTATGTATCAGCAATAGCTGTAAGTGATGGCTTCAATAATGTGGCTTTATATGAAAGCAAGACATTTAGCAAATTGTTATATTAACCAAAATGTGTAAAGGAGTTGGCAAAATGGAAAAATCATCAATAAAAGTAGGTTTTGCAAAGGTAGATATTACTCCACCTTTAGGAGTGTGTATGGCAGGTTATTTTCATAGACGGGAAGCAGAAGGTATATTGGATCCATTATATGCTTCGGCAGTAGCACTTTCAGATGATCAAGATAACATAAAGTGGATATTGATTAGTTGTGATTTAATTGGAGTAGGTACTGAATATACTGATGCAACGAGAGAACTAATATGTAAAAGGCTTGGACTTTCAAAAGAGCAAATTATGATTCATTGCACACATACTCATACAGGGCCTCATGTTAGAGTGGTTGAAGATAAGGAAAAGGCTAAACAAATGGGTGGGCCAGATGATGCATATATGGAAATGTTGGGACGGAAAATTGCTGATTCGGCGCAGATAGCGGCAAATAACATAAAATCTGCCACTATGGAAATAGGTTATGGTAAAGAAGAGAGTATATCCTTTATCAGACGCTTTCGCATGAAAGATGGCTCCATTACAACTAATCCAGGTAGAGGAAACCCTGATATAGTTGAGCCTATCGGAGAAATAGATTCTAAAGTAGGTGTCGTGAGATACAAATATCTAGATGGTAGTGGGGAATTGCTAGTCGTTAATTTTACATTACATCCTGATATGACAACTGGGAGTTGCTATTCTGCAGACTATCCAGGACATATGAGAGATGCAATTAAAAGGCAGCTTCCTAATTGTGAGGTATTATATATCAATGGAGCAGCAGGCGACATAAACCACGTAGATGCTATGCATCCAGAACATAATACTACTAGTGGTTTTGAGTATTCAAATAAAGTTGGGAATATATTAGCAGCTGAGGTTTTGAAAGTCTATCAGAGACTAAGTGATTCTAAAGAAGCAACTGAGGGTGAGAATTTCTTCTATTCTGGAAGTAATCTTGCCGATATTCCATTACGAAGTATCAGCAATGAGCAAGTAGAGAAAGCGCATAAGGATATACAATCCTTTTATGATGGCACATGGGCAGTCAAGGGGGCTGGTATGGCAAGTACAGCGGAAATATCATCAGCTTTTCAAACTGTTAAGATATCTAAGCTAGGAAGTGCTTTGCCTTTAGAGCTTCAGGTTGTAGCATTGAACGAGCTTGCTTATGTGGGGTTACCAGGAGAAGTTTTCTCTCAGATAGGTAGGAGGATTCAAGAAGGGTCTCCTTTTGCTAACACCTTTATTTCATCATTAACAAATGGTTCCCAAGGGTACTTCCCTACTAGAAAAGCATTCCAAGAAGGTGGATATGAAGCAAAGAACAACCCATTTACAGAGGAATTAGAGGATTTATTGGTTGATAATGCTTTGGAGTTATTGAACAGCTTGAAAAAATAATATTTAAGATAATGTCAAAGAATTAACAAGAAATAGTTAACAGATTCATCATCGTATTGCACTACCTACTACTATTAGCTTATGATATAGATAGTGTGATACGGTGATATTTTGTATTAGGATGCCTCTTATATAGAGGAATAATTTATAACTAGGAGATAAAAATGAAAAGCCAAAATATAGAGTTTAACAAAGTATCCTCAAAGGCTAAAGACCTCA
>JAAZEK010000011.1 GCA_012512335.1 Clostridiales bacterium
AAAAAAGATACAGCCATTACTATTATACCCAAAGCTCCACTAATGTTATAAATTAATTTTTTTTTCATAAATACACCTTCTGCCAAATGATTTAAATCAATACATATTTTTGCTAACACATGATGTAATATTATATTGTATAGTAATTCTTAATTACATTATATCGTATACAAAATATAATTACTCTATTTTCTATAAATACCTATTATAGGGTAACTTAGCAACCTTGATGATTTCCATATTTTATTGTATCTATTTTGATAGGTAGTGTCAAGAATTTTGTGTAAATGAAATGAATTAAAGTATTAAGAACTCTCTTTAGTACTTTTAAGATTTTGAAGCGCGACGCTTAATTGAACATTTCATTTAGTTCAGCGGTCACAAGTTTAAAGCCCTTATGGATTCTCATCTGGAATCTCTGGTTATAATCACCCGCATAGGTGCCGATAAATCTGACAAGCGAATCCTCATTGGGAAACTGTTCCTTACGCTTCGTATAACGTTTCAAATGTTTATTGAATCCCTCGATGAGATTGGTCGTATAGAGGGACGCTCTGATCTCTTTAGGGAAAGACAAAAAGGTGAATAGGGACGGATTATTCTTGAACATTTCAGTCACCTTGGGATATCTCTTATCCCAGGTGTTGATGAAGGTAGTCAGAGCAACTTCAGCATTCTCTAGGGTGTCTTTGGTGTAGACAGCCTTTAGATCATTCAACACTTCAGATCTGTCTTTCACTCTGACAGCGTGTGCAACATTTCTGGATAGATGGACCCAGCAGGACTGGTGTCTAGCCTTTGGGAATACATTTGATATCGCATCGGTGATCCCTGTAAGACCATCTGTAACAAACAGCAAGGATTCCTCAATACCACGAGCTCTTAAGTCAGTTAATACAATCTCCCAGTTATGGGCTGATTCTGTGGGATAAAGGCTGTATGAGAGGATTTCTTTAAAGCCTTCAGGTGTGATTCCTAAAGCGAAGTATAACGCCTCTTTGGTGACCGTATCCCGTCTGACGGGTAGGTGTGTAGCATCCAAGTAAATGACTGCATAGCGCTTGGATAGTTTTCGATGATTGAAGGCTTGGATATCGCCAACAACTGCAGCGGTGATGTTAGAGACCGTCTGCTTGGTGTAGTGATGACCGTACATCTTTTCGATGATTCTAGAGATCTCTTCGGTCGTCATCCCGTTGGAATAGAGATGAATGATCATCTGTTCAACAGTGTCGCTCTGTCTCTTATAAGGTGTGAGTGTTTGGTTCTCAAACTCACCGTTTCGATCCCTTGGAATCTTAAGCGATAGATCACCGTATTCGGTCTTTAAGGTGCGCTCATAATAGCCGTTTCGGCTATTCCCAGAGTTGAATCCTTTACGGTCGTACTTATCGTAGTCCAGGAATTCTCTGAGCTCGTATTGAAGCAGCTGATTCACCGCACATTCGACATGATATCTGAAAATTTCTGTGATATCATTACCTTCGAGTAGCGTTTTTAAGAGTTCTGTTGTAAAATCATTCATGAGGGATCTCCTTCGTATAGTGGTTTTTGGACAACTCTATTATACTAAAGTGAGATTCCTTTTTAAATTCTATTCAGTTTTCATTTACACAAAATATTTTACGCTATGTCCAAACAATTATTAAAGTATTAGATAAATATTTGCATATAAAGATAGAATATTAAACTAAAAAAGAACCTAGATTTTTAGTTTCTAAGTTCTTTAATATAAAGAAAAATTAGGTATATAACATATATGGAGGTTTACGATACCCAATAACTTATTGGGAGGTCTACCTCCATATTTTTTATAGGTGGATTTTATTGTTTAAAAATAAAGGAGCTGTCTTATAATTGTAGTTAGCTGTAACGTAAATTATAAGGAGGCCCCATGCATGATAATATTATACAACTATTATTCTTAGAATCAATCAAAAATAGAATTGAACATCTTGAAACTTATAGAAAAGATGGCAAATTGATTATTGACATCAGATTAAAAAAAGATCATATTCAATGTTTAATATGTCAAGATCAAATGAAGTTTCATAGTTACCGTTTAAAACAAATCCATTATGGCATTAGTAGTTTTGAGGCTTACAATATCCATTATCAGTCTAGAAGGTATAAATGTCCCACATGTGGTAAATATCAATCTGAGCCAAATCCTTTTGGTGATAAAAATAAAAATGTTTCTAAACTGACTAAACATTCAATCTTAGATGATTTAAAATCACCTCAAAGAACTTTCAATGATATCGCCAAACAGTACCATGTATCGAGTCAGACGGTTATTAGAATATTTGATCAAGCTGTAGATGCTCGACGTCTAAAACTTGGCAGAACAATCTGTATGGATGAGGTATTCATTAGTAAAAAACGGAAATCACCTTATGCCTGTGTGTTATATGATTTTGATTCTAAAAAGATTATTGATGTCATACCAACTA
>JAAZEK010000076.1 GCA_012512335.1 Clostridiales bacterium
AGAAGGTTTTGGAGCAGGAGCGGCTAGTATTGCCGCAGCCACAGTGGCGTTAAATGGCGGCACTTCTTCACAAATGGAACAAGCTATTGTTTTAGCCATGTCACCCACCATCGCAGTACCTTGCACGCCTCGGGTTTTAGTTCCGGCACTTTGTACTAGCCATATCGGTGGCGCCATTCTAATCGGTATGTACGCAGGGAAACTCTGCACTCTAATTGATATAGGCGTTAATGTCCCCGTAGACGTAATGATAGCAATGGCGAGCGAAGTTCATGTTGAATCTGCGCGACATGTGGTTCCAACTGTTGTTGAGTATATGGAGCCCTTTTTCAGACGTACGGATGAAGTGGAGTCTCTAGTTGACCAGGAAGTCAAAGACGCGGAAACTCAAGAAATAAATTTAACTCTGGAAAAAGCTAAAAGTATTGCTAAAGGATTGGCCCGGGGAACTGACACACTAATCAATGTCTTTGGTGATGCAGTTGTTGGTGGCAGCAGTCAGGGAGTAGGCTCACCCACAAATGCTGCTCGTATAGCACATGGCTTGGCTAAAGGAGAAATCCGCAAGATAAAAATTGAATTGTATCCTGAATTATTTGCTCGTCGTACCATTAATATCCCAGGTATTTTAATGGGAGCTGTTTTTGGGTCAGATACGTCAGATTATGAAATGTATAATAAAGCGATAAGTCTGACCAAAGAAAAGGGTATTGAAATTGAAATATTGGAGGCTGAAGAAGAATCAGTTCAAAAAATAACTATTGAAACAGATGAGATGACTGCTATGGTCGACTCTCTCAATCGTGGTGGTGGCAGAGTGCATTTGAGAGATGCTACTCCTTCTTTGGAACAAGCAAAGAAAGTAGCTGCAGACTTGAGTATTGTCTTGGGCTAAGCTTTCGCATCATTGATTTATACTCCAGGGGCTGTTTCATGAATGATATAACGCACAAATGAGACAGCCCCTACCTATGTATTTTAAAAAACCTAGAGGTTAACATGCAGAAAAAATATAGTTTTGATTTTTTTAAAACAACTGCAGATTATGTTCTGGCCAGAACAGGGTTTAAAGTTGATTTAGCTCTTATATTAGGCTCTTCATTAGGACCATTGGCAGAGGAGATAACCAATCCCATCAAGATATCTTATAAGGAGATCCCTAATTTTTTGGAAACAACTGTTGATTCGCATGCAGGGGAATTGATTATCGGCGACCTGAGCGGCAAAAAGGTTGTTTGCATGTCGGGCAGGTTTCACTATTACGAAGGCTATGATTTTGAACAGCTGCAAATTCCAATTCGGCTATTTCATCTTTTGGGAGCAAAAGCTGTTATTCTTACCAATGCTGCAGGCGCAGTGAACACCTCTTTTAATGTAGGTGACATCATGTTAATTAAGGATCACATAAAGCTCACGGGTGCCAGTCCTTTAAGAGGGGAGAATATTAGTGAATTTGGTCCCAGATTCTTTGATGTTTCAGATATGTACAGTAAAGAATTGAGAGTTATAGCTAAAAAGTGTGCTGAAAAAATCGATATGAAATTAAGGGAGGGAGTATATTTTTACGCAGTGGGCCCACAGTTCGAAACACCAGCAGAAATTAAGGCAATGAGGATACTGGGTGCTGATGCAGTTGGAATG
>JAAZEK010000077.1 GCA_012512335.1 Clostridiales bacterium
AAGCAGCATACAATAACCCGAGCCATGCCATAGATATGTTATAATAACAGCAGCCATTGCGGTGGTTGGCCTCTCAAACCAACTGAAAACCGGCAATCCTAGTTTTTCTACTATATCACGATAGACACCTGTGAACAAAAACTGCCATATAAAGGCCACTATTATTAAACTGACTGCATTAGGCATGAAGACTATACTTTTATATATATTTTTAAACCTAATCCGGCTATCAAAAATTAAAGCAAAAGTAAATCCCACTATATTCAGTATGATGACATAAACTGTTGCGAACTTTATAGTGACAATAAGACTGTTTATAAAATCCTTATCCTTTGTAAACATATTTATATAATTATTAAATCCTATAAAGTCATAATTGTTCGTAAGTCCATTCCATGAAGTAAATGATAATAAAAAGTTACTAAAAAGGGGTATCACAAAAAACACAACATAAAAAAATAAGGCCGGAGTTACGAAAATCCAAAATATACTCGTTCTTTTTAGCTTGTTGTTTAGGAACATATCTTTTCTCACGCTGTTCCTCCTTTTCAAAATGTTTGAAACTGGGAACATATAATAATATGTTCCCAGTCAAATATATAAACTCATTGTTTAAAGTCAGCCCATTTACTGTCAATGGTTTCAAATAGCTGATCTTTTGAAATTTCGTTTGTATAATACTGCTGTAAAGCAGTTCCAATCTCGTCATCAAGACCTGTAGGCCATATAGAAAAACCCCACGGACATGAATTACCACTGTTAGCATAATTAACAACATCATTAAAAGCTTCATCCGCACCTTCCCATAATTTTACGTTTTTAACAGCAGGTATGGTATTTGTCTTTTGAGCATAGACACTTGCTATTTCCTCAGAAGATAACCAATCAAAGAACTTTTTACACTTATCGACGGCATCCGACTTTGAATTAATACAATACACACTATTTACATCTATAGACAACTTTGCATCATCCGGATTCTCGCTGATAGGCAATGCAAAAATTCCTGGATTAAACTCCGGATCAATTTTTCTAATCATATCAACACACCACAAACCAGTAGCAAACATAGCTGCCTTACCTTCTCCCATTAAAGCGCACTGCATGTTATAATCATAATCAAAAGGATTCTCAGGGCCATTGGCCTTGATAACATCAAAAGCTCGAAATACTTCATCCATTTTTTCATTGTTAAAGGAAGTTTGCCCTGCGTTCATATCTTCCTTAAACTTAACTATATCCACCGTTGGGGTGTGGCCCATTGAAAAAAGATGCCTAAGCTCCCACGTCTCTTTGAGCGAGAAAGCAAATGGGGTTATACCATTGTCCTTCAGAGTTTTGCAAACAGACTCCAGTTCAGATATTGTCTTAGGGGGCTTCAGATTATATTTTTCAAATATTGATCTATTATACGTTATACCAAGTCCAGCTATTTCCATTGGGAGTGCATATATCTTCCCATCAATAGTTACACCGGGTTTTGCAGCATCAGTTAGTCTACCAACAAATGCCTCATTACTAAGATCAACAATTAAACCTGCTGTAGCATAGTCTTCTACCATAGTCCAGGGGTTAAGAGAAAAAATATCAGGTCCTTGCCCAGAAGCAAACATAGTCTTTATAATATTGAAATAGTCATCACCTGGCCTGTCAGATTTAATGGTAACATTTGGATTTTCCTGTTTGTACATATCACATATTTCCTGAATTTGATCTACTATGCCCGGTTGAAGCTGATAAAGTGTAAGTTCTACAGGTTTTGCAGGCTCTTCATCGCCTTCAGTCCCCTTATCACTTTCTGTTTTTTTAACTTTATCACCTTCATCTGAAGGAGTGCCCGAAGTATTTTGTGTACATCCTGTAAATACAACTAAAATAAACAGGACCGCCAATAGAATTGATAAAATTTTCTTCATTATTTTCTTACCTCCCTGTATAATTTTGAAACTACCGTAACTTGGGATCTAAAGTAAATACCCGATGTTGAATTGCCTTCCCCCCTTTCCTCAATATGTATGTTATTGTGTTATTACAGATATTTTTTTTCATGCTTCACCTCTGTTACTTTGATGTTTGGTTTCAGTGTTTTTTGTGGTATACTATATCTAGCCACGAAAGTATGTCACTCCTTTGATTTTTTGTTTCTTCAAATTTAATTATATCAAAGAACATACTTTTCGTGGCATTCTATTTTATGGTTACGTTACCAATTCGCCTGAAGAGCTTTTGGCATTACTTACCTAGACTTTGTTCATCTTTTCCCCCATTGAGTTAATCTAAATCTTAATCCCTAAACTTTATATAAAAATTGAACATTATATCTTAAAACTGCCTTATTTAAAAACAATAATATTCTTCAATCCCCTTGCGCTAGATGCCATCTCAAAAGCCTCCGTGATGTTAGTCAAACTATACCTGCCCGTAATTAAATCATCAACACGAATCAAACCATTTGATATAAACCCTAGTGTTTTTCTAAACTGTGAAACACTTGCCCTTGTGCTCCCTGTTATAATGAGTTGCTTGTAATGTATTAGATTTGTATTGATGACTACATTCTCCCGATCCTTAGGGAGCCCTCCAAAGAAATTGATTCTCCCACCCATAGCCATTAGTTCCAAAGCCATTGCCTGTGCTTGTGGAGCAGGGCAGGCTGTAATACACACATCAACTCCTCTACCTTTTGTAGCTTCATATACGTAATCCTTTAAATGCCCTCCTGTTATGGTAACAAATGTGCTGTCAATTTGGCAACACATTTCAAGTCTTTCTTTTGATAGATCATTGATTACTACTTTAGCTGCCCCAGCCATCTTTGCAAGTTTCGCATGCATCAAACCGATGGGGCCAGCACCAATAATTAAAACTACATCGCCAGGCCTTATATTGCATTTCTCAAAACCGCTATACACACAAGATAAAGGTTCATTTAAAGCCGCTTCCTCTGTCGAGACTCCATCCAACTCAACAACATTTCCCTGCCTTACAGCAGCCTCAGGAATTTTCACATATTCTGCAAACCCACCATCAATATTAATTCCCAGCGCCCGATAGTTATGACATAGGTGAGTATTCCCACTAACACACTGATCGCATAAACCACATCCCATATTGGGGGCAACAGCAACCTCCATTCCTTCTTTATACCCCTTCACATTTTTACCCACTTTTGCGATGATTCCGCTCAATTCATGTCCAAGAATTCTCGGGTTACTTTCGTCAATTCCTTTATAGCCATTATTAAACATTCTGATGTCTGTACCACATACAGCCGCACTTTTTACTTTTAACAGGATTTCATTATCATCAATTTCGGGTATAGCTACATCCTCTATCCGCATATCTCTTGAACCATATAATAATGCTGCTAACATTTCAACACCGCCTAATATTATAATTTTACAACTCGCCCTTCTCTGATGGAAAGATTCCCTGCCATTACAACTTTAACAGCCATTTTACCATCAATGCCTGTGACCCTTGGTTCTTCATCGTTCAGGATACTTTCAATGAAATGCACGTCTTCTGCTAAATATGCATCTTTAAAGAGGGATCTCCAACTGTTCATAAAGGGCCTTACAATACCCCTCTCTTTATTACATATTACTATGGTCTTTTCATGGGTTTGGCCAAGGAATATAACACCTTTGGTCCCTAATATTTCAACTCGTGCATCATAGCCGTATTTTACAGATACAGCCCCATCGATAAACCCTTGCATCCCGTTTTCAAAAGAAGCACTCATGATGACATTATCATAAAAATCAGGGAACTCCTGGACTACTTCGGGACACCTGTAATTGCCAGCTACAGCATACACAGACTTAAATTCACTTCCGGTAAACCATCTCAAAGTATCAATATCATGACTATTTACTTCAGCTAAAGGACCATTGCTTTTGGAGATATCATACATCCAGCGTTGAGGGGTGCTAGGGCCTCTCGTAAGGGATTTTACAAGTACCACGTCTCCTATCTCTTCGGCTTCTATAGCTTCTTTTGCTTGTATAAAACTTTCATCAAATCTTCTCATAAAACCGATCTGTAGCTTTACTTTATTATTGTTAGCGCATTCTATCATCTGTTGGCATTCCACTTCATTCATTGCCATGGGTTTTTCACATAAGATGTGTTTGCCCGCATTTGCTGCCGCAACAGCTATTTCTCTGTGATATGTAGTAGGAGTTGCAATTACTACAGCATCTACCTCATCGTTGTTTAAAGCATCATTGTAATTTAGATAATATTTTGAAACTTCAAGCTCAACACTCGCTCTTAATAGTGTTTCTTCAATTGGATCAGATATAGCTACAAGTTTAGCATTAGGGACTCGATTTCTAAAATTTATTCCATGGATCATCCCCGCTCTTCCAGCTCCTATCAAACAAACCCCAATATACCCTTTGCCCATTCTTATTCGTTACCCTTTCTTACTATTTTGTTTACTATCATTTTATATTAATTGCTTTTATTTGTCAATATCATTTTTTATCAATTTTTACTTTTTGTCTAGAGAAGTCAAACATATGTGACACGA
>JAAZEK010000078.1 GCA_012512335.1 Clostridiales bacterium
ACTTCCGATACAATCTGTATTCAAGAAGGTGTTGAGCTAGTGCAAAATCCCAGTCTGTATATTGGAAGTAAAATGTTTTGCTTCTGGGTTCAAGATGGGAGAGGATTTGCGAGTCATGGAGATAAAGACGGTCTGCATTGGGAAATCCCTCAGGTTATTACAAAAGAACCTATTATAAAATATATAAAAATAACAAAAACCCTAGATGGCAAAACCAATATCCTTCCTCAATTAGGAGATGGATATCCAGGCTTTGAGTGGACCTTGGAGACAATGCTACTAGGCAATAAATCTAAGCCTTTAAGAAAAATATTTACAGATCAGATTGATGATAGATATGAAGAAATAGATAAACCAAGCTCATCACCAGCCTTAGAAAAGATGAAGCAAAGAATTAGCAAACTTGAATCTCAAATTAATGAAGTCCAAAATAGCTTGGATGAAATCTATACTGCCTTACAAGGATTGCAGGACTATATTAGGCAAAAGGAGAAAGGTTCTTTTCAAAAAGAGGCACAAATACGCAAACTAAGCTTCGAACTGGAGCAGATACGTTCTATGAAAGCTAAAATACCACAGACTAGAGCTATTAATCCAGAAAATATGGTGAGTTCGGATTCTAGCATTAAAATTTCTGAAAAGGAAAAGCAAGATATCCTTGATCAGAATACTAAAAGTGCTATTGAAGAAGAACAAGACAGTAAACAGGATTTAAAAGAACAGAAACATGAAGAACATAATCAATTGGAACAGAAGCTGATAGAAACCCTTACGGAAGAGCATCTTAAGGAGGAAATGGCAAGACCTTTGAGGAATGTTGATACTGGTAGTGGCGAAATCCATCTAGGGGGCGTTAGTATTCTAATCAACCCCGAAGATGATTCAGATTAAATTTCGACTTAGGTGATTGGAGAATCCAATTCAGGCAAATAATGATCTATCTGTGCCAATAATTCTTCTAATCCTTGCTTGGATAAAACGGAACAAGGAACAGCTGGTACCTGGCTTGAGAGCCCCAGTAGCTTTCGCAATTGAGCAAGCTGGGGTTTTATTCTTGTTTTACCTAATTTATCAGCTTTTGAAGCTACCAATATAACAGGTATCCTATAATGCATTATCCATTCAGCCATCTGCTTGTCTTCTGCTGTAGGGTTATGCCTTATATCAACAATCATGATGATGCAATTTAGCGAGAAGGCTTTTCTAAAGTACTCGTTCATCATGTCTCCCCAGCTTTCTTTTTCCACTTTAGACACCCGAGCATATCCATATCCCGGCAGATCTACCAGATAAAAACTATCATTAATAAGAAAAAAGTTTGCCAGTCTGGTCTTCCCTGGCTGTCCACTTACCCTTGCCAGCTTATTTTGACGGGTAAGAGCATTAATAAGAGAAGATTTGCCCACATTAGACTTCCCTACCATAGCAATGTGAGGAAGCCCATCCTGGGGATATCCACTGGCATTAACAGCGCTAGTTATAAATTCAGCTTTCTTGATCTCCATTATTACGCACCCCCGGTTTTGGTTCTGGCATCTCAGTAAAGGTATGGGCCAAAACTTCATCCATATTATCAACCAAAATAATTTCTATTTTTTTTCTTATATTTCCGGTTATTTCATCCAAGTCTCTACCGTTCTCTTTTGGTATGAGAACCTTCCTTATTCCAGCTCGATGTGCAGCAAGAATTTTCTCTTTTAACCCACCAATTGGGAGAATTCGTCCTCTGAGAGTGATCTCTCCTGTCATAGCCACATCGCTTTTAGCAGGTATTTTGGTTAAGGCAGAAAGTACTGCTGTTGCCATGGTGATACCAGCCGATGGACCATCCTTTGGTATTGCGCCTTCTGGGATATGAATATGGATATCCACTTTCTCATAAAAGTCATCATCCAAGCCATAATCAGCGGCTTTTGATCTGATATAGCTTACTCCAGCTCTGGCAGACTCCTTCATTACATCACCTAGTTGACCAGTTAGTACTAGCTTCCCAGTTCCTGACATCGGAGTAACCTCAATTGATAAGGTATCTCCTCCTACAGAAGTCCAAGCTAGTCCAGTTACAACCCCAACTTCGTTATGGTCTATTACCTTATCATAATGAAAGCGCCGTGCTCCTAAATATTTTTCAAGATTACGCTCTGTTATACGAACTGCTGACTTACCTGATTCCAATAGTTTTCTAGCTGCACGACGACAAATTGTTGCTATCTGACGCTCTAAATTCCGTACGCCAGCCTCTCGAGTGTAATAATTTATTACATTGCCAATATTGGTATCTGAAAGTAATAATCTATTTTCTGGAATGCCATGCTCCTTCATCTGCTTAGGAATCAAGTATTTGGAAGCTATGTTTCGTTTCTCTTCTTCCGTATAACCTGAAATCTGAATAACTTCCATTCTATCTAATAGTGGTCGAGGAATAGTATCCAGGGTGTTAGCTGTAGTTAAAAACATGACTTTCGAAAGGTCAAAAGGTAGTTCCATATAATGATCTCTGAAAGAATGATTTTGCTCTGAATCTAAAACCTCCAGTAAAGCAGCAGCTGGATCTCCTCTAAAATCATTGCTCATTTTATCTATTTCATCCAGAAGAAAAACCGGATTTTTAGAGCCAGCTTGCTTTATTGAAGCAATAATTCTTCCGGGTATTGCCCCTACATATGTTCGGCGATGACCTCTGATTTCCGCCTCATCCCGAACCCCGCCCACTGACATACGGACAAAGCTTCTATTCAAAGAGCGAGCAATGGATTTGGCTATAGAGGTCTTTCCAACTCCAGGTGGCCCTACAAAGCATAAAATAGGGCCTCTCATTGTTTGCTTAAGTTGTCGAACAGCAAGATATTCTATGACCCTTTCCTTCACCTTTTCCAGGCCGTAATGGTCTTCATCTAGTATG
>JAAZEK010000079.1 GCA_012512335.1 Clostridiales bacterium
GCAACGGAAATAATGTTGTTTTCATGTGGGTAATGCTTTTTATTGCCAGTAATAAGTGGAGCATGGCAATACTTTGCAACCTCATAAAACTTTTTGTCACTTTCGTCGATAAACGGCACATCGGGCAAAGGATCAGCAATGACAGAGATTCCGTTTTTAGAAATAAAACTTAGTATAACCTGAATCTCAGATTCATCAAAACCAAACTTTGGACGCTTGAGAACATCATAATATTCATCTAAAATGCGATAATCATAACAGATGGAAAACCTACGAGATATTACACCGTTTACAATAGCCGCAGGCTTGCTGTCCGAAGACCAAAATGCAGAAACTAAGACATTAGTATCTAAAACGATATTCATAAACAACTATTCTCTCTTTCTTGCTTTTTTTATTTCTGTCTCTATTTCTTCGTCACTTAAAAAACCTTGTTTTGCAGCACGGCTTCTCATGTTATTAAAAGCAATCATCGCTTTAGCCTGTCGGATGGCCTGCAAGGTTTCTTCAAAATTATCATCAGATACATCAAGCATAACTGCAGCTGGTTTCCCGTTGTTGGTGATAATTATTTCCTCACCATTAGCAAGGCTATTCCACATATTTTTGGTATTAGTTCTTAAGTCCCGGATAGAATAGAAATTCATACGAACACCTCCTGAGTAACTTTAGTGTACACTATTTGGACCAATATGTCAAACAATTTTAGCTAGAATTGCCTGATCCACAACCTCCAAACTGATTATAATAAAATTAATGTGGCAGGATATTACAAATTCGTATAGAATTTAACATATAGTACTTTTTTATATAAGTACTGGTATCACATCAATGATATCTGGAGGATAAAAGTTGAACAAAATTGCGTTTATCGATACAGAAATTTCACATGATACAGGTAGAATTCTTGATATCGGTGCTCTTAAGTCGGATGGCGATATCTTTCACTCAAACAATATTACTGATTTCATTCAGTTTTTGAGTGATGCCAAATATATTTGTGGGCACAATATCATTCACCATGATTTGAAGTATTTAAATGGTTTGTTTAGCAAGACGGAAAGGAAATTCATAGACACCTTATTTCCTTCTCCATTACTATTTCCAGCAAGGCCATATCATGCCTTATTGAAAGATGATAAACTTCAGACGGATGAACTAAACAACCCGCTTAATGATTCAATAAAGGCGAAGGATCTTTTCTATGATGAGGTTTCAGCATTTCAACGATTAGAAGAGTCTTTGAAGCAAATCTTTTACTCGCTTCTAAACGACAAGATAGAGTTTCGCTCTTTCTTTTCATTCCTAGAATACCAACCAGGTGATATTGATGCCGAAAAAGCCATTCAACAGACCTTTCGTGGGTTTATCTGTGAGCAGGCAAAGCTTAATTATATGATAAGTGATTATCCAACTGAACTGGCTTATTGCCTGGCTTTGATCAATAGCAACAGTCGTTATTCTATTACACCTTCATGGGTATTGAAAACATATCCCGATGTGGAACGAATTATGTATCTTTTGAAAAACAAACCATGCTTAAGTGGTTGTTCATATTGCAATGATTCTCTTGATATTCATAAGGCCCTCAAAAACTTTTTCGGCTTTGACTCTTATCGGACCTATGATGGGGAACCCCTGCAGAAAAAAGCTGTCCAAGCAGCAGTAGAGAATAAATCCTTATTGGCTATTTTCCCCACAGGTGGCGGGAAGTCACTAACTTTTCAGATACCTGCTTTAATGAGTGGCATTAATGTAAAAGGGCTGACTGTAGTGATTTCTCCGCTGCAGTCCTTAATGAAGGATCAAGTTGACAATTTGGAAAATACAGGGATTGTGGATGCGGTTACTATAAATGGCTTATTGGATCCCATAGAAAGGGCAAAATCAATAGAGAGGGTAGAAAATGGTTCTGCATCCATATTGTATATCTCACCGGAATCCCTTCGTTCCAGAACGATTGAGCGCTTACTCTTAGGCAGAAATGTAGTGCGCTTTGTAATAGATGAAGCCCATTGCTTCTCTTCATGGGGTCAGGATTTCAGAGTTGATTATCTATATATAGGTGACTTTATCAAGAACTATCAAGAGAAGAAAAACATGGATGAAAGCATTCCTGTTTCATGCTTCACCGCAACGGCAAAACCCAAGGTTATTGAGGACATATGGGATTACTTTGCAGATAAGCTGTCTATTGATTTGGAGATTTTCAGTTCCACTGCAACGAGGAGCAACCTTCAATACAAGGTTCTTCCTAAAGCGGATAATGATGATAAGTATAATACTTTGAGGAGCTTGATTGAGGAGAAGAAATGCCCGACTATTGTATATGTATCACGAACCAAGCGTGCCTACGAGCTGGCAAAACGCTTAACTGATGATGGCTGTGAGGCCAGACCTTATCATGGAAAAATGGACAAGAAGGAAAAGACTGAGAATCAGGATAGCTTTATCCGGGGTGAAATCCAGACTATGGTTGCCACATCTGCATTCGGTATGGGAGTAGATAAAAAGGATGTAGGCTTGGTAATTCATTACGATATATCTGATTCTTTGGAGAATTATGTTCAGGAAGCTGGTAGGGCTGGCCGAGATGAAAATATTTCAGCAGACTGTTATGTGTTGTTCAATGACGAGGACTTAAGTAAACATTTCATCTTGCTAAATCAAACCAAGCTTAGTATCCAGGAAATTCAGCAGGTGTGGAAGGCAATCAAAGATATTACTAAGTTTCGGTCAACTGTATCCCAATCTGCATTGGAGATTGCACGAAAGGCTGGCTGGGATGAAAATATTGCAGAAATAGAAACACGGGTTAAGACAGCAGTTTCTGCATTGGAAGAGGCTGGTTATCTAAAGCGCGGTCATAACATGCCAAGATTGTATGCTAACAGTATCCGGGTTAGAAATGCGCAGGAAGCTATCAGTCGTATTAATGGATCAAGCAGATTCGATGCTCGCCAGAAAGTGCAGGCAGTTCGGATTATAAGGAATCTTATAGCCAGCAGAAGTCGAAAGGACCCAGGGAAGGAAGAAGCTGAATCCAGAATTGATTATATATCTGATCGCCTTGGAATTGTTAAGGAAGATGTAATCCAGATTGTCAACCTGTTAAGAGAGGAAGGAATATTAGGCGACAGAAAGGACTTGACAGCCTATATCAAAAGAAAAGAAAATGTAAACCGCTCACTGATAGTGTTACAGGATTATATGAAATTGGAGCGATTTCTGCTCTCTATCATAGAAGATCAGAATGAAGAACAAATTTTTAACATTAAAGAGCTTAATGAGCAAGCTATAGAATATGGTTGTGAGGATTCTACACCAAACCGTATTAAATCCATCTTCAATTTTTGGATGATTAAACGCTACATTAAGCGTCAGATGACAGAGCATTTGAAAAATCAAATTGTGATTCAATGCCTTCTTAGGAATGAAGCTATGGAAGTGCAAATGGTGAAACGCCACGAGCTTGCTCAATTTATTCTTAAATATCTTTATGATAGAGTTAATAATGAGGAACAAAAAGAAAATGAAAATGAGAAGGAAAATGCCCAAGTAGAGGAAGCGCTTATTGAGTTTTCTGTTCTTGAGCTGAAAACAGCTTTCGAAGCCCAAATTACTTTAATAGATAGAGAAATCACGATGAATGATATAGAGGACTCGTTATTTTATTTGTCCAGACTTGATGCCTTAAAGATAGAAGGCGGCTTTATGGTCATTTACAATGCCATGGCTATTGAGAGACTTGAGAAGGACAATAGAAAGCGATATAAGATAGAGGATTATCAAAAACTAGAGCAGTTTTATCAGAGCAAGCGGCAGCAGATTCATATTGTTGGAGAATACGCAAATAAGATGATTAATGATTACAAAGCTGCATTAGAATTTGTAGATGATTATTTTCAGTTGAATTATAGCTCATTTTTAAGTAAGTACTTCAAAGGTAGTCGTCGAGAGGAAATTAACAAGAATATAACCCCAGCTAAATTCAGACAGATATTCGGAGAGCTGTCTCCTAGGCAACTACAAATTATTAACGATAGTGATTCGAAAAACATAGTTGTAGCTGCAGGTCCTGGCAGCGGTAAAACCAGGGTACTGGTTCACAAGCTTGCTTCTTTACTGTTAATGGAGGATGTTAAGCATGAGCAGCTGCTTATGGTGACATTTTCTAGAGCTGCAGCTACAGAATTTAAGAAGCGCTTAGTTGAGTTAATAGGTAATGCTGCAAATTTTGTAGAGATCAAAACCTTCCATTCCTATTGCTTTGATTTGCTGGGTAGGGTAGGTACTTTGGAGAAGTCAGATGATATTGTAAATGAGCTTGTTCAGAAAATTCAAAACGGAGAAGTTGAGCCAGCTAGGATTACTAAGGCTGTTTTGGTAATAGATGAGGCTCAGGATATGGATGCTTCAGAATTTGCTTTGATAAATGCTCTAGTTGCGCATAATGATGATATGCGTGTAATTGCTGTGGGGGATGATGACCAGAACATATATGGCTTTAGAGGTGCAAGCTCTGAATATATGCAGAAGATGACCACGGATAAAGGGGCTCTCATGTACGAACTGACCGACAATTATAGGAGCAAAAGTAACCTGGTTGATTTTACAAATCAATATGTAACAGGTATAACAAAGCGCATGAAGCTAACACCTATTTCTGCGGTTCAAAGAGACAATGGAGAGATTAAACTTGTTCATTATCATAATAAGAACGTGATTATCCCTTTTGTTAACGACATTCTCTTCGCTGATCTTGTAGGGACTACCTGCGTTATGACCTGCAGTAATGAAGAAGCCTTTCAGATAACCGGCCTTCTCTTAAGGACTGGAGCTCAGGCGAAGCTAATCCAAAGCAATGATGGATTTTCCTTATACCATCTTCTAGAAGTAAGATTCTTTTTGAGTCAGCTTAATTTGAGAGAAGAAGAGTTTATAATAAGTGATGATGTATGGTATCAGGCGAAACGTAATCTAAGAGATCGATACAGGAAAAGTCCGAATGTAGAGCTTTGTATGAATATGATTAGGGATTTTGAGTTAGCTAACCCAAATAAGAAGTACAAGACTGATTTAGAAATCTTCATCCGCGAGTCCAAGATGGAGGATTTTACTACCCAGAAAACAGATACTATTTACGTTTCTACAATACATAAAGCTAAAGGCAGAGAATTTGACAATGTGTTTTTGCTATTAAGAAAATTCTCAGATGGAACGGACGATGCCAAGCGACAACTATATGTTGCATTAACAAGAGCAAAATCCAAATTGGTCGTACACTACCATTATGATTATTTTAATTCTATACATACGGAGAGGCTAAATAGGATAGAGGATAGGGATTCATATCCTCAACCTACTGAGCTTTCGATGCAGCTTACTCATAAAGATATTTGGTTGGATAATTTTATGTTTTGTCAGCCTGCAATAGAGCAATTACAAAGTGGGGATAAGCTCATCCTTAGTGGGACAAGTTGTCTAAATACAAGAGGTCAGCTTGTAGTGAAGTTCTCAAGTAGTTATATAGAGCAATTGGAAGATTTGGCTCAAAAAGGCTATAAGCCAGTAACAGCTTCTGTTAAATATATCGTATACTGGCAGAAGGAAAATGCTGATAAAGAAATCAGGATCGTTCTACCCGAGTTGGTGTTTAGCAGGTGAATTTATGCTTAAAATGGAAATAGCATCTTTTCGTTCTCTTTAGTTAGAGGATTCCCATACTCGGAGACCTCAAATGCTTCTGCAAACAATATATCTTTTGCCAAATCGCCATATCTTTCAATAATTTTGTCACGATATTTTATAACTGGTGTAGCTTCACGGTATTCACTGTTATTGCTTGCGATGAACCTGTTTAAATCTGCCTCGGTAAGTTGTGTGCCATCTCGTGGTACCAATGGTTTTCGCAACCAGTCGAGTCTCTCCTCAGGGTCAGTGGGAACTTGATCTAGAACGCCGTTTGTAAATGGCAGCCATTCATAAACCTGTGAAACATGGCAATTTATCATCTCATATTTTTCATCTATAACATCATCAATCGGAATGATTACATCTGGGTTAAAAACAGGGTTCTTAAAACGGTCATAAAAATGCATAATGACAGGGGTATGGATTAACGCAGCAACATCGGGGCAAAAGTTTGGCACTATTAAAAGATAAGATGCGTCCTGTACTAAGAGAGCGGTGTTGCGATGATCTGCGTGATAATCATTTGTCCGATGGGTGAAAATGATATCCGGTTTATACTGGCGGATATAGCGAACCATGCGCTTGCGGTTCTCAAGGTTTGCTATTATTTCACAATCTTCGATGTCCCATACATCATATTCAATGCCAGTAAGATCAGCAACTGCATCCGCTTCCTTTCTGCGTATTGCAGCAACTTCAGGTGCGGAAAGCTCATGATGACCTCCGCTACCATTGCATACAGACAAAAAACGAACACTATGACCGTCTTTTATATACTTAAGTGCTGTACCTCCGCCACGGAAATCGTTATCATCCATGTGTGCACCAATCATCAGGACTTTTAGTTTCTTTGTCATACTAGATTCTCCTTTTTTGTAAATTTACTGGATATTAGCTAAAGCACGGGAACGGTTGGACCGCTTAAAAAATGTTGTCATAGTAATTAATCATATGTTGTTGTTAATTTTGATCCTTTCCTTATTTACATTATACTGTTGTTTCTATGTGAAAGCAATTGATTTTGCTTGTGAAGTAGTGAGTTTGGAAGGTGTAGTATTTTCAGTTGAGATGAGCTCTAGATTGACTTCACATTTAAAAAAGGTATCTTTGAAACTGGGGCGAAATAATAGA
>JAAZEK010000080.1 GCA_012512335.1 Clostridiales bacterium
AATTTACATCAAGATCTATTCCATTTTCTTTTTTAACGTATTCAGCTAGAGCTCTCTTATTTTTCATCTTTATATCTTCAAAGGACTCTAAAAAAACAGGATCTTTTTTATAAGAGTCCAGCTCTTCAAGAAGCCAGGGCTCCTTAATCCAATTACTTCCGATTGACTCACTTATAAGTTTAGCTAGCCTAGGATTAGAATTTAACAGCCATCGCCTTTGGGTAATTCCATTGGTAACATTGGTAAACTTATAAGGCTCAAGCTTGTAATAATCGTGAAACACATCATTTTTAAGAATCTGTGTATGAAGAGGCGCCACACCATTTACCATATGACTTCCTGCAATACAAAGAGGTGCCATACGGATTTCATTATAGGCGATAATAGCCATGTCTGATATTTTCTTCCACTGACCAGGGTAGTGCTTCCAAAGCATCTTGCAATAGCGCTCATTGATTTCCTGAATAATCATGTGTATCCTTGGGAGTAAATCTCTAAACAGAGGCTCTGGCCAGCGTTCTAAAGCTTCGCTCAAGGTAGTATGGTTGGTGTATGCAAAGGTTCGAATGGTGATTTCCCACGCTGTTTCCCACTCCATGCCTTCCTCGTCTAATAGGATTCTCATCATCTCAGGTATAGCCAATGCTGGATGAGTATCATTTATCTGTATGGCTACTCGCTCAGGGAGACTAGCCAGATGCCCATAATTTTTCTTGTCATTTCCAATAATATGCTGCATAGTGGCAGAAACGAAGAAATAATGCTGCTTTAGCCTAAGAGCTTTTCCTTCATAATGGTTGTCTTCAGGGTAAAGCACCTTAGATATAACCTCAGCAAGCTCCTTTTCCTCCGAAGCCCTAATATAGTCCCCACGGCTAAACCAGCTCATATCCAGGTATTTGGGTGATTTAGCACTCCACAGCCTTAGGGTGTTTACCCGATCAGAATCGTAGCCAATAATAGGAGTGTCATATGGCACTGCAATTACTGTAATACAATCTTCCTGTCGATACATAGGACGGCCGTCCTTCCAATCTACTACAACCTTACCCTGGAAGCAGATCTCCTTTTGCTCTTCTGGTCTGGGAAGCTCCCATACATTGCCGTCCTCCAACCAGATATCAGGCATTTCAATCTGATAGCCGTCGAGTATTTTTTGCTTAAAAAGTCCGTATTCGTAACGAAGCCCCATACCCTGTCCAGGCAGATTCATAGTAGCAAGAGAGTCTAAAAAGCATGCAGCAAGGCGACCAAGACCACCATTACCAAGCCCCGCATCTGGCTCAACCTCTTTAATATCATCAGGGTTTACACCAATCTCTTCAAAAACCTCCCGATAGATATCCAATCTTAATGAGTTGATTAAGTTATCTCTAAGAGCACGGCCCATTAAAAATTCTATTGATAGATAAAAGAGTTGTTTTTCTCCATTACTCTCCAATTCCTTTTGGGACTTCTGCCATTTATCCATAATTTCATCTCGGAGGGTCATGGCACAGGCTTTATAAAGCTGATTTTTCGTTGCGTCTTCTATGGATCTACCAAAATGACTTTTAAGGGTATCCACAACTCCAGTTCTAACTCTAGCCTTTTCTTTTTCATATTGAGTCATTATGTTAACTTCCTTTCAAAGTGGAGTACAGGTCTATATATTTCTTTGCGGAGTACTGCCAGCTATAGTCACCAACAATGGCTGTCTCCTGTAGTTTTGACCATAAATCTTTGTATTTATAAACCTGTAACGCCCTTTTAATCGTAAATAACATATCATGAGCGTTATAGTTGGTAAATGAAAATCCATTTCCTTCCCCAGTATCCTCGTTATAAGATAGCACGGTATCCTTCAAACCACCAGTCTCTCGCACTATGGGCAAGGTTCCGTATCGTAAACTGATGAGCTGTCCCAAACCACAAGGTTCAAATAGGGATGGCATAAGAAACAAGTCAGAAGCTGCATAGATTTTGTGGGCTAGTCCATTGTCAAAGCGAATATTGGCCGATACTTTGCCAGGATAGCGATAAGCAGCATCTTGGAACATCCTTTCATACTTGTGTTCTCCAGTACCTAAAATATATAACTGCAAATCCTCCCCTATAATATCATCCAGTACCCGCGCTATTAGGTCCAAGCCTTTTTGATCAACCAATCTGGAAATGAGACCGATTGCTGGTATATCTCCATTGACAGGCATATTCAGTTCCTCTTGAAGAGCAAGTTTGTTTTTTACCTTATCTTCTAGAGCTTCCAGATTATAATTATAAGCTATGAAAGGGTCGCTTTGGGGATTGTATTCATTATAATCTATTCCGTTAACTATGCCATGGAGACTATGGCGACGTGCTCTAAGAAGTCCATCCATACCCTCACCAAAAAATGGATCCTGTATCTCCTCTGCATAGCTGTTACTAACAGTTGTTAGGATGTGAGAATAAATCAGCCCACCCTTTAGAAAGCTAGCATTTCCATAGAACTCCAGCTTATCGGAAGTAAAATATTCATTCCCTAATCCAAAAAGATTCTTAAAGCTAGGAATACTAAATTCACCTTGATAACGCAAATTATGAATGGTGAACATAGTTGATATATTTTCATAAATGTATCGTTTTCTATATTGCGCTTCTAGCAAAACTGGTATCATTCCAGTTTGCCAATCGTTACAATGTAAGATATCTGGGATGAAGTCCAGATGAGAAATAGCTTCCAAGACAGCACGGCAGAAGAAGGCAAAGCGTTCGGCCTCATCATCAAATCCATATATACCGTCTCTCTTGAAATAATGCTCATTGTCAATAAAGTAATAGGTCACCCCATTGCACTCAGTTTGCTCAATTCCACAAAACTGATTCATCCAACTAATTTTCACATAAATGGTTTCCTTATGTTGAATCCTCTCTCTTAACGAAGGAGATATTGTCCCATATTTTGGCATTATAACCCTTGCATCAACGCCTTGCTTGTTAAGTGCTCCAGGTAGGGAACCCAGTACATCAGCCAAACCACCAGTCTTAGCAAATGGATTTGCCTCTGAAGTAACCATCAATACTTTTAACATTTCTCTTCTCCTTAGATAATTGCTCTCTTTCCAATGACAACAGGGTAGCTTTCTTGACCAATCAAGCGTCTTCCCCGTCTAATGACAACATCCTTATCCATAATTGCATTTTCCAGATAAGCATTTTCCTGTATTTCTGTATTTTGCATCACTATGCTATCCTTCAACACAGCGCCTTTGGCGATTCGAACCCCTCTAAAAAGCATGCAGTTTTCGATTTCGCCTTCCACTATACAACCATCAGCAATCATGGAATTACTCACCTTGCAATGCTCCCCATATTTTGCAGGGACCTCATCTTTAACCTTAGTATAAATGGATCCACAATGGTAGAATAAATCCTCTCGATTATCTGCATCAAGCAATTCCATATTATATTTGAAGAAGGATTGGACACTATCAATCTTCGCCAAGTACCCCTCATAAGGATAAGCGAAAATACGAAGCTCATCCATTTTTCGAATCAAAATTTCCTTAGTAAAATCATGCTGACCTCTTGCCACGCTTTCCTCCACCAGGTGTTCCATTAGATTCTTTTCTAGAATGTACATCTCCATGGAGACTTTATTCCATTTAGGTGTGGAGGGCATAACCTCCATGTTACAGACACGATTATTCTCATCCGTCTGTATCAGCGTAAACCTTGATAGCTCCGTAGGAAGGGCATCCTTTTCTTCTTTGTATATAACGGTGATATCTGCTTTATTCTCTTTATGAAACTCCAGGGCATCATCATAGGTTAGATTACATACCATGTTGCTGTCTGAAATCACAACATATTGCTGAGTGCTCCTACGTATGTAAGCCATAATGTTGTGTAGAGCATCTATCTTTCCTTTATACCATCCAGTGTTATCGCGACTAACATAAGGAGGGAGAATAAAAAGCCCGTCTCTTTTCCTATTCAAATCCCATTGTTTTCCTGAGTCAAGGTGATCCATTAAAGAATGGTAGTTGTTCTGCGCAATCAAACCCACATTGTATATTCCAGAGTTCACCATGTTCGATAGGATAAAGTCGATCATTCGATATCTACCTGCAAAGGGCACGGCTGCTATGGATCTAGAGCGAGTAAGCTCTTTTAGCTGCTCCTCTCCGCCTCCAGAGTATATAATTCCCATTGTATCCCTCATATGACTTCCTCCTCACGCATTAAAATTGATTGCTCTTTTATGTGCTTACGAATGTATTCCATATCCACCATAGCGTTACATCCAATAATAGTTCCAGATGGGATATCCACATTTTCACCTACTACGCTCAGTCCAGGAACCTCATGCTCGACAGCATCTTTAGGTGATTTGTTGCCTATGTAACAATTATCACCTATGATGACATCCTCACCTATAATTGAGTTCTGAATGACAGAGTTGCTTCCAATCTGTGCATTAGGCATTATAATAGAATCTTTGATTATAGATCCTTTGCCAATATGAACACCTGAAAACAACACTGAGTGCTCAACATTCCCATATATGATTGAACCTTCTGTAACAATAGAACCTTTAACACTAGCACCAGCTGCCACATAATGAGGCGGTTGTCCTGGATTCTTAGCGTATATTCGCCAGCCTGAATCATAAAGGTCAAGCTTGGGAGGATCCTCAAGTAGGTCCATATTTGCCTCCCACAGACTTTCAATGGTTCCAACATCCTTCCAATAGCCTTTAAATGTATAAGCAAACATGGCTTCTTCTTGCTCAAGCATATTAGGTATAATGTTCTGACCAAAATCGTTGCTGGATCCAACGACATTTTGATCTTCAATTAGATAATGTCTTAGAAGAGCCCAATTAAAAATATAGATTCCCATAGAAGCCTTGTTGCTTACAGGTTTATCGGGTTTTTCCTGAAACTCATATATTCTATTTTCTTCATCAGCATTCATAATTCCAAATCGGCTTGCCTCATCCCATGGCACTTCTATTGTCGCAATGGTGCAACCAGCTTTTTTCTCCTTATGAAAACGCAACATACGGCTGTAGTCCATCTTGTAGACATGATCGCCAGAGAGAATAAGTACATATTCCGGATGATAGGAATCAATAAACTCGATATTCTGATAAATTGCATTTGCTGTACCAGAATACCATTCTCCACTTTGCTGTTTTGAATAGGGAGGTAATATGGTTACCCCGCCGTTTACTCGGTCCAAATCCCAAGGTTCTCCTATACCAATATAAGTATTTAATCTTAGGGGCCGGTATTGGGTAAGAACTCCAACCGTATCAATACCGGAATTAGTGCAGTTGCTCAGTGGAAAATCAATGATGCGGTATTTTCCTCCATATGGCACTGCTGGCTTTGCTAGATTCTTTGTCAACACGCCCAGCCTACTTCCTTGCCCCCCTGCAAGTAGCATGGCTACACACTCTTTCGTTCTCATTGACTGCCCCTCCTTTTTTATCATCTTCCTTCTCAAACTCTGGCTTCAAGTACATAGCTGCAAGCGGTGGAATGCTTATAGAAATGGATTGTTGAAATTTATGCCACGGAATCTTCTCCACTTCAAGTTCGCTCTCATTATATACTCCTGAACCTCCATATATAATATGGTCACTATTAAAAACCTCTGTATATCCCTTTGCTGGTGGAACTCCGATTCTATAATCATGTCTGGGCACTGGTGTAAAGTTTATAACTGAAATAATTAAGTCTCGTGGATTTTTACCCCTTCGAACAAATGATAGGATGCTGTGATTATAGTCATTGGGGTCAATCCATTCAAAACCATCCCAGCTGTGATCAATTTCCCACAGGCAAGGGTTATCTAGGTAAAAATGATTAAGCTCCTTCACATAGGAGTGCATTTTACCGTGCATATCGTAGTTTATAAGATGCCAATCCAGACTGTCGTCATACTTCCATTCGATAAATTGGCCAAATTCTCCTCCCATAAAAAGAAGCTTCTTCCCTGGGTGGGATGCCATAAATCCATATAAGGCTCTAAGACCTGCAAACTTATTCCAATAGTCCCCTGGCATCTTGTCCAATAATGAACGCTTCTCATGGACCACCTCATCGTGGGATAGTGGTAGGATGAAGTTTTCAGAGAAGGAATACATTAATGAAAATGTCAATAGACTATGATTCCATTTTCGGTGAATAGGATCAATAGTTATATATTTTAATATGTCATTCATCCATCCCATATTCCACTTATAGTTATATCCTAGGCCACCAAGATATGTGGGCTGAGTGGTCATTGGCCATTCACTAGACTCCTCTGCAATCATTAAGGTATTTGGAAACTCTGCATAGACGGCTTCATTTAATTTCTTCATGAAGCTAATAGCTTCTAAATTTTCACGACCTCCATATTGGTTTGGAATCCAATCATCCTTAGCAAAATCCAAGTACAGCATACTAGCTACAGCATCTACTCTAAAACCATCCACATGGAAATACGTTAACCAAAAAATTGCGTTTGAAATTAAAAAGCTTTGGACTTCCTTCCGGTCATAATTAAAAAGCAATGTACCCCATTGTAATTGTTCACCTTGCCTGGGGTCAGCATGCTCATATAATGCCGTCCCATCAAAACGCGCCAAGCCAGCTGCATCCTTGGGGAAATGCCCAGGTACCCAATCTAAGATAACACCAATGCCCTTCTGGTGACATTGATCCACAAAATACATAAAGTCTTGTGGCGTACCAAAGCGGCTGGTAGCTGCATAGAACCCTAAAACCTGATACCCCCAGGATGCATCTAGTGGATGCTCCGTAATAGGAAGAAGCTCAATATGTGTATAACCCATTTCTACTACATAATCTACAAGCTCGTCTGCCAGATCCCGATATGTTAAAAAGCTTTTATCTTCTTTTCTACGCCAGGATCCAAGATGCACCTCATAGATAGAAATAGGCTTGTCATACAGGGAGGTGCTTTTTTTATGGGCTTGCCATTCTTCATCCCCCCATTGATATCCGTCTAATTGATAAACAATAGAAGATGTGTTTGGCCTAAGCTCCGAATAATATGCATAGGGGTCATATTTTAACTGAAGATTTCCTTCTTTAGTTTCAATGGCATATTTATATTTTTCACCTTGAACGATATTCGGCACGAATACCTCCCATACACCTGAACTAGCTATTTTCTTCAAAGGATGTCGCAGTGAATCCCATGCATTAAAGTCTCCTACTACACTGACTCCAACCGCATTTGGCGCCCAAACAGAGAATCGAACACCAAAGCTGTTATCCTCATTGACAATATGCGCTCCAAGCATCAAATATGACTGGTAATTAGTACCTTCATTAAAAAGATAGAGCTGATCTTCTGTAATTTTAGAGAGTGGAGCTTTCTGAGGCATTCGATGAGATCTCCTTTCCTTTAGCTAGTACCAGAAAACTAGGTCAAGCTAATCATATAATAACCTGGAAAAACCAAGGCATAACATGATAAAAATAACATTATATATGGCTTAATTACATGTGCACTGTTAAAACTTTGTATATGATGCATTTATGATTCTTTCTTTGTTTTTATTATAGCATACCAAAGCCGTTAGCTTCAATCAAAAAAGGCAGAATTCAGATATCTTACTTTATCAGCTGTTACAGTTCATATAAAATAATAAATCATATGGAAGAAGCCTTTGCAGGAACGAATCCAAAAAACTGTGCTACTTGCATACTAGTAGCACAGTTATAAATATTAATCTATGATTCCACTTCAATAACTCATTATTGATTGTTGTGGCGGTCTTTATGTGTCAAATATATTTAATTTGGCTAACTGTTAGCAGTAGCATTTAAGCTTAATTCCCACTTAAGCGCTACTCTCCATAGATAGCTTATCTGCTACCAAAGCGATAAACTCACCATTTGTAGGTTTGTCATTCTTATCATAAACAACATATCCAAATAGCTGATTTATATTATCCACCTTACCTCGGCTCCATGCAACATCAATAGCATGACGTATAGCACGTTCTACCTTGCTAGGAGTGGTGTTAAACTTTTTTGCTATACCAGGATATAGCTCCTTAGTGATGCGATTGATGATATCATTATTCTCTACCACCATTTTAATAGCTTCCCTTAAGAAATGATAGCCCTTTATATGAGCAGGAATCCCTATGACGAGAAATATGTTAGTTATCTTTTCCTCAATATTTTTTTGTACACCTGGAACCTCATGAGTAACCACCCTTTGCCGGGTTGGCACATATGAAGCAGATAACTCACGGATGCGACTTAGTATCATATCAAAATCGAAGGGCTTAACCATGTAATACTTTGCGCCAAGTTCTATGGCTTTTCGTATGAGATCTTCTTGTCCAACTGCTGACAAGCAGATGACAGAAGGCTGGGGCTCCTGACTACTACGGTTTAAGGCCTCTAATACCCCCAAGCCATCTATTTTAGGCATTATCATGTCCAACAATACCACATCTGGTTGTAGTTCACGTATTAGCTCTAACCCCTTACTACCGTCACCAGCCATTCCTACTACTTCCAAATCATCTTCCCTTTCGATAATGGAAGACATCACTTCACGTATATGGTAGTTGTCATCAATTAATACTACCTTGGTCTTTAATGTCATCTCTTTTCCTCCTCATTTGTTTACATTTCTACCTGTTTTTCTACATGTTTTCCATTCATTTGACTTCCTTCGTCAGAATACGATGAAGTTTGTCGAACAATGTAAATTATAGAAATATATGGAAAACCTACTTTTACTATAATATCACATTCTCCGAACTTTTTAAAGGGAAAAGTAAAAAATTAATAGGGATATGCAATATTTCCAGTATTTACGTCGATGTATAAAAGCCAATACCCTGCACCATATCCATTTTTTACAGGAAGCCATCTGGAAAATCCATGCATGGACATTGGGGGTACAGCGCTATAAATGCCTGGTATGGCATATACAACATATTCTACTTTTCCTAAATTTCTAACCAATCCTACTAGATAATGATAGAGTCGATTTTCGTCATGTGGATAGGGATTATATCCTGTATATGCTTGATTTGGAAAATGTTCATTATGATTGTCTACTCGTATCCAGTCTACCTCTGCTACTGCATCATCAAAGGGGGTTACCTTCTTGTGCTTCTCAAACAATCCATTGTAATACCCCTCCACTTGATTCCAGTATGAGCTCTGTCCCATTTCATCAGAATTCTCAAAGTTTGTTTCACCAGCTACTTGAGCGCTTTCCATCTGGGGTATGTGCTCCTGATCTTCCTTAGCTTGGTCATCCAAAATACCAGGAAGCGAATTTTGATAAACTTCCTCTGTATCCTGAGTATTATCCACCTGTCCTAGGTGCTGCTGTATATCCACCTCTTCTTCGAAATTCCCTCCTTCTTCTAGTGGTTCATCAGCGTCCTGGATCTGCATTACATGGTTTTGTTCTATTTTTCTGTACTGTTCTTTTTGAATTTCAGTAGTACCTTTATTGGGAAGTCGTGTTGCCCCGTATATTCCCATGAGCTGTTTGCTCACACCATCTGTCCAGTTAAGCTCTACTCTTTTATCGGAATAACCGACTAAAGGAAAACGAAGAGCTTGATTTAACTTTAAGGGTCGATCTACCACTGCTAAGGCATGATATTGACCTATATCGTGACCACTCTGCTGAACATCCTCAGCTTCAAAGCTTATTTCGAATTCCCCTTTTCCACCTTCGGGTATCTGTATACTGGTTAGCTTAATTGGAGCAATTTCCTCCTTATTGGAGATCAGAGCTACATCGTAAATATTACGCTGAGGCTCTGCAGCTCTCATATCCTGTATGTATAGTTGTAGTCTCCCATTATTATTTTTAATTTCCATCTTGCAATAGCCCGCCGGTTCCTTACCCTCATATAGTTCATATCCGCTATCCCATGCCTTCATTATGATAAAGGACCGATGAAATTGTTTATTAGCTAACAACAATACCCTCCCCTTTCTTCTCAATAATCTATCCCTATTAATATATGAGTTAAAAAGGTAAAAGTACCCTCTAATATGTTATAGGCTTGTCCAAAAATGAACTGCCTAACATTAGAGGGTTTTTGTTAGATGCTATTGCTAATGAGTGCCAATTCTTCTAAGGAGAGAGTTTCTCCCCGTCTTTGAGGATTTATGTTTAGGCTATCTAGCTTAATGCTCAATTCAGATTTATTCATATCAGAAATCTCAGCAGCATGTAAGGTGTTAAGTAATGTTTTTCTACGTTGGGCAAAAACCGCTTTTACTACTTGAAAGAAGCGTGTGGAGCTGTTAACCTCAACTGCAGGTTTATTTCTCTTTTCTAGTGTTATTATCATGGAATCCACTTTGGGCTGAGGCATAAAAACTCCTGCAGGTACCTTGCCTATAATTCGAGGATTAGTATAAAACTGAACAGCAACACTAAGTGATCCATATTCCTTACTGTCTGGCTGGGCAGCCATTCTTTGCGCAACTTCCTTTTGAATCATAACAGTGATTGATGTGTATGATAATTCTTCTTCCAAAAATCTCATGATAATAGGTGTTGTAATATAGTAGGGCAGATTTGCGACTACTTTGAATGGACCATCATGGAAATTATCTTTAATAAGTTGATTTAAATCTAATTTTAGAATATCCCCATGGATAACTCTTACATTGGGGAATTCCTCCAAGGTTTCCTCCAGTATGGGCAATAGTTCTCTATCCAATTCAACAGCAACCACCTCTGCACCTTGCTTAGCGATTGCACTGGTTAAAGTTCCTACACCAGGGCCTATTTCTAGGACCTTGTCGTGGCTGGAAATAGTTGCCCCTTTGATAATCTTCTCCAGGATATTCCCATCTATTAAAAAATTCTGCCCTAGGCTTTTGCTGAAATGAAAGCCATAGCGACTCAACAATTCTTTTAAGTATTTTGGTGATGTTAAAGGGTACATTGTGTTCTCCTTCGCTTTTACTGTTAGCATGACCTATTACCACCACCTAAAGAGACAGTGTCAACAGCTCATGGTATATTATACGGCAAAATTCACAAAATAAAAAGGCAGATATTCATCTGCCTGAAGTTTTCATATTATTTTTATATTATTTGGCTAGCTGTGAACTGTAAGTTCTTATATTATCGTAGAATATAAATTGTTACGCTCCTTCTTCCCCAGCTACGTGTCGCTCCCTTATCTTCCATATAAACATCAATTTTATTGCCCTTGATGGCACCGCCTCTGTCCTCAACCGTGAATATTCCACTAATTGTTACTCCACGACTAGCCCAGTATTTGACCAGTTCAGGTATATATACCTTGGTACCAAACGGAATATCTTTTGGAGCTGCTATTGTATGATATGACTTTACTTTACTACCACTAGCGGTTATTCCTTTACCATTCATCCCTGAATCAAAAGCTGTATAGGCAGTGGCAGTCATCTTTCTGGTTTTCGTATATCTAACGCTATCACCACGCCCTGTGGTCACCCGTTTTACTGTTCCTTTTTCTATTATCCGATTCTTTGGCTTGACTGTTACTTTTTCGCTTACCAGCTCTCGGTTAATTTCAACTCCATCATGGTAGGTAACAAGTGTTCTTCTTTCCAGCTCTCCCTGCTGTCCATCCTGTACCAATTTAGTGGTGCCATCGTCCATCGAATTATTTTTTTTGGTAACCACTTTATAGGGTATAGCCTCGGTTTCAGTCTCTATTTCTTCATCAATACGAGTAACTTTAATGCTGTCGTTAGCTTTTACCTGCTGGTCAAGAGGATAATCGACGATATCTTGCTCTCGCAGGCTTACCTTGGCTTCTATCAGAATATCTTGAACCGTACCTCCGACAATGTGGAGCACTTGCTCTTTTCCATCAGCCACTACAGTTACAGGCATAGTTCGGGTTACCTCAATGCTGTCAAAAGGCTTCACTTGCTCATTAAGTGAATAGCTGATTATATCATGCTCGCCCAAACTAA
>JAAZEK010000081.1 GCA_012512335.1 Clostridiales bacterium
CTGCGTTCAGACAGTGAAAGGTGCTTAACGCATTTTCTGCTGATATTCACAAGATTGATAATCGTTCCTGCAAAGGCTTCTTCCATATAATTTATTATTTATTATTTTGACGTGAACAGTAACCACTCGCGTCTTTAGACATGAGATGAAAGCAATTTGTCTTGCAATTCGTCCTATCTTGGTATATAATAGAACAAACGTTCTTTGAAAATTACATATGGTATGAGGTTGCAAAAGGTAATCATCTCTTGCGTAAAACCATATATGTCAGTTAGTCCTTCTGTAACAAAGGTATCTCAAAGAAATATTCTTAAAGTAAACTGATAGACTAAAAGTCTTACAGTGTAGAGGCGCATTGGATACGCCTTGTTGCTTGCAACAGAATCTCGTGACTTTTGTCATGAGAGGTTCAAGTGGAAAGATAAGGTCCTGCTAGATGCTGGAAGGCCAGTGAAGGCTAGCCAAGATCTAAGTCAACTCCCGTAAAAAGTGATAGATCGGTTCGATAAGCTTGAAATCCTGATACATCACATCTATTAGCTTAGGGCTAAGAATCATATCATCCTTACGGTCACAGACAAAAAAGAGTTCCTTACGCTGATACCAATCAAGTAAATCCTCTGGAAGCTCTTTGTTCATAATCCTTTTGTACTTTCTGCCTTCCATTGTGAAAGTATTTTGGATTTTATATAACTTATGGATTTTCATGAACTTTTGGTTTCTTTCATCAATCATTCCCCGGATTTCATCCATGACCCCTCTTGGAACATTGTAAAAGCCCATTCCATAGCTATAGTACTCAGGAAATATTTCAAAATAATAGGAAGGCACCACCTTTCCCTCCGGAGCTAAACGCTTAAAGCTTATCCACATATTGGACCGATAAGGGCTTTTATCACGAGTATATCTTAAATCTCTGTTGATTCTAGATATAGTTCTCCTTAAGTTAATATCAAATTCTGGGTCAATGGATAACATCATAGGCCCCATTTCAGCAACCAGCGCTTTTAGTGGTTCCCGCACATATTTCAGATAAGTGTCATGATTCTCGTGAAACCACTCTCTGTTATTATTAAATCGTAACTGTATTAAAAAATCCTTATATTCCTCTTGAAAACCCTTGAACATGTAATCCTCCTCAAATATCTATAATTCATTTATGATAGGGTTCTCCCTTTGCTATACGAAAAGCCCTATATATCTGTTCTAACAGAATCAATCGCATTAGCTGATGTGGAAATGTAAACTTAGAGAAGGATAGTAATAAATCAGCTTCCTTTATAATATTCTCATCTAAACCCAAAGAACCTCCTATAATAAAGTCGAACTGACTCTTACCAGAAACACCATATTGCTGTATCTGATTAGAAAATTCCTCTGAGCTTAATGACTTACCATCTATAGCCAGAATTATTTTAACTCCATCCTGTCGAAAATGCTTCTTCAGCCTGGTTCCTTCTTTTTCTCTAATAAGCTGTTCTTCGGTAGGCGAAAGGGATTCCGGTGCCTTCTCATCCTCCACCTCTATAACTTGAATCTTAGCATATCGGCTGAGTCGCTTAGAATATTCCGAAATCCCCTGAACCAGATATTTTTCTTTTATTTTGCCTACACAAATTATTCTAATGTTCATTAATCACTTTCACTTTCACTTTTTTCTTCACTTTAATCACTTTTCTTTGACTTTTATAAGATTGGAGCTGGGTTTACCATTTGTATAACTTCAAACACTAATAGTACAATGATTATTACAACGGCGAATACTACAGGTAAAATGTCTGCCCAACGAATTTTCATCCTTGGCTTAATCATGCTCGCCTTCACTTCTGCCTTTTTTTGTCTGGTTACTATAATAAAACCTGTAAGACAAGCGCCAAATAACAATAATGCAAAAAAGCCTATAACTCCCCATGTAACCATAGCAATAACTAGCTCATCATAGGGTATGTCTGTCAGCGAAGTGGATACACCTTCCATATCTTCAGGGAGGAATTTCATAATTATATTGGAGAGATAGACCAAGCTTATTGCTATAGCATTGTTGGTCAAATGATAAGCCATACTGGTCCAGACAGTGTTTGATCGGTAGGCAATAAAACAAAGTAAGATGCCCATCAAAATAATAGCAGGAATAGAAACAATACTTATATGTAAGAAAGCAAACATTACCCCTGTCAGCAGTATGGATATTACTTTGCCACCTCTCTCATACCCTCTTTGGATAAACCCCCGGAACATGAATTCTTCCAATACAGCTGGTGCTAATGAAATCACACCAAGGGATATAAGAAAGTTCTTCCCCGTTTCTATGGGTGGAATTGTAGAAGGCTGTGGTGTACCAAATTGGCTTAAAAACAAAACCCATAGTAAATTTAGTGCTATTATGACTCCATATCCAAAAAATGCCATACCAACGGACAACAAAATCTCTGAAACACTGGTTTTCCCAAGACGAAGCGAATATTTGATATCCACTTTGCCCCACAGAATAAAAACTAATGTAGGTAAACCGATAGTCGCCAGCTGAATGAGCAGCATGTATAAATAAAAGCTATTTCCATCAACGTCCAGCTGACTGGTAAGTACTGAAGATAGGAGCATCAATACTAAAACTGTTAAATATAAAAAACTAGCTGAGATTGGTGTAGGCGTCCGCTTCTGAATCTCTTGTTCCTCCTGATAGGTCTGAGCCATTTCATCTATCATTTCCATTCCCCCTTGTATAATATATTTATAGTCAGTTGCATAGTATATTTTTCAATTTTGTCTTGACATATATCAGCTGTCTTTTTATGTATCATATAGTAAAAGTGCACCTCAGTAAATAGGCAAACAGTGAAATTAACAGGTTCTATAGCATATACCCTCTTATTTTACCGTTAAAACCGGGTTTTGCTCCAATGTCATCTCAATCTCCATTTCTTTTCTATCACGAATGACTATCAGCTTAACCACATCACCTACATGATGGGTGTAAACAGCAGTTCGAAGCTCCAGCATTTTGGTCACTGGCATATCTGCTACTCTAGTTATGATGTCATTCATCTTAATACCAGATTTATATGCAGGACCTTGAGGATCAAGACTAACTACATACACACCTTCAACGAGACTATCCGTTTGCTTATAATAGTGGGCAATATCTTTATCATAACCAACAACTCCTATGTAGGGAGTAACAAACTCTCCTTCTTCAAAGAAGTGTTGAATTACAGGTTTGGCAACATTAATGGGAATGGCAAAACCAATCCCCTCTGCGCTGACCACCTTTACTGTATTAATTCCAATAATCTGCCCGTCAATATTCACTAGTGGACCACCGCTATTGCCTGGATTGATGGAAGCGTCGGTCTGTATCAAATCCTCCATAAAGTTTTGGCCTCTTTCAGTGCCTACCTCAACAGTTCGATCTAAAGCACTCACTATTCCAGCTGTTGTGGTATGCTGAAATTGGAGCCCCAATGGCGTGCCGATGGCTATAGCTAGTTCCCCTACAATAAGTTGAGAACTGTCCCCAAGCTCTGCTGCTGGCAGACCCGTAGCATCTACTTTTATCATAGCCAGATCTAAAGTAGGATCTGTCCAAAGAACCTTGCCCTCCAGCTCATCCCCATTGTGGAGAATCACCCATATCTCGGCATCTAATGATACTGCAACGTGATCATTTGTGAGAATATATCCATCAGAACTAACAATAAAACCCGAGCCTACCCCTTCCACTGACTGTGATTCCATTCCATAGCTTCCTTGCTGAACGTGGTAGGTAGAAATCCCCACTACAGACGGACGAACCCTTTGAGTTGCCAAAGCAACACCACCAAGCTGATCAGGATTTCTTGTTATTTGTGGTGTTTGTGGTGCTTGAATATGCTGTGAATATGGGGTTTCTCGGTATTGATATTGTTTCTGATCTTTTGAATCTCTAAGCTGAGTAATATCGCATGAGGATAAAAAAACCATTGCTAGTGCAATGATTATGTAAGCGAAAATCAGCCTTCGCTTTTTATAGCTTAAATTTATGAGGTGCAAGCCTTTCCCTCCTGTGTTATCCGCTATGGCCCACACCAATTTTAGCCTATCCTATATGATAGAAGTTGCTGGCACGATCTCGATAAGTCATATCCACCTGAATATCATTGCCTATCTTAACACCATTGCTCTCAAGAATGCTTGCAACTGTCTGATAGGCTAGCTGAGGATAATTGTTTTCCTTACTCAAGTGAGCTAATAAAACATGGGTGACTTTCCCTTTTATCAATTCCAGCAGGGCCTGTCCCGTATCTTCGTTGGATAAATGACCTTTTCTTCCTAAAATCCTTTTTTTAAGATACATAGGATAGGGTCCAGCCTTTAACATCTCCGCATCGTGGTTTGCTTCTAGGATAACCAAATCCGAGTCCATAACGGCTTTTATAATTTTGTTGTTAGTGTGCCCTAAATCGGTGGTTATACTTATTTTTTTGTTCTTGTAAAATAAGCTGTAGCCAACAGGGTCCGCTGCGTCATGGGGGATTTGGTATGGCTGTATATTGATATCCTGAATATAAAAATCCATATTATTATAGAAAACCCGCTTATTACTAGAATCAATCCGACCTAGCTTAGATTCCATAGCTTCCCAGGTCTCCTCATTAGCATAAATAGGAACATTAAATTTCCTAGAAATAGCTCCTACACCCTTGATATGATCAGAATGCTCATGAGTAATTAAAACTCCCTTTAGCTCCTGACCATTTACGTCAAGCTGTTTAAGGCCACTTATGATATTTTTCATAGGCACCCCTGCATCTACTAGGATATGGGTTTTATCAGTACCTATATATGTGGAATTTCCACTGCTGCCACTAAAAAGTGAGCATACCTTGAAATTCATTATTCTCCTCCGGTTCTATGTATCTAACAGTTAGTATATATACAAACTCAATACATATTAACCATTATAAAGTATCTGACACAAATTTTCTATAGATACATTTTATATGTTACTGTTCACTGCAAAATAATAAATCATATGGAAGAAGCCTTTGCAGGAACGATTATCAATCTTAGCGAATATC
>JAAZEK010000082.1 GCA_012512335.1 Clostridiales bacterium
ATAATCGCCTATGGATTCAACCGCTTTGACTGATATCTTTTCAGGAAATATATGACAATGCATATCTATAATTTTCATTATATGCTCCACTCTTCTCATGATATTATTTATTTTAGTTGAGCCCTCTACGCATTTTTCAAGTAATGGCATTAGGCTCACTTGTAAATTACATAATACATTATTATAATAGTTAATGTAACAAAATCCAAGTTTATATGATAAGTATACTCCTTACACATAAATAGACCTACACATGAATTTTCATTATGTGTGAACTACAACTTACAATGTTAATCGTGGAGTGAATAAAGATAGGAGGCAATTTTATGTCTGAGATATATGAGCGAAATACAGTTGCAAAAGCAACAGAGCAAGCAGTAACAGAGCTACTTGACGTAGCAAAGTTGGTAGTGGGAGATATCCTCGTAGTAGGCTGCTCAACCAGTGAAGTTCAAAAACTTAAAATCGGTAGTTCTCCTGATGAGTCCATAGGAAGCAGTATATTTAACAGCCTACAAAAAGTTCTAAAGCCACGAGGCATCTATTTGGCAGCACAATGCTGTGAGCATTTAAATCGAGCTTTGGTTTTGGAAGCTGAAGCTGCAAAACAGTATGGTTATCCTCGTGTTAATGCGGTTCCACATAAAAAGGCAGGTGGTAGCTTTGCAACCGCTGCATATCATGGCTTTGAAAACCCCTGTGTTGTTGAAGCAATACAAGCATCGGCTGGTATTGATATCGGGGACACGTTAATTGGAATGCATTTAAAGTCTGTTGCTGTGCCTGTACGTATAAGCTTTGACCATATAGGTGCTGCTCACTTAGTGCTTGCTAGAACTAGGCCGAAGTCCATTGGTGGAGAGCGAACTATATATGATTCCAAATTAGGATAGTTATGGGAGTCAATGGGGACGGTATGCTTACTCCTTAACCATAACTTCGAAATCAAATGGATGAGTTTTCATGTAGTCAATTGATTGACGGATTAGTTCTTTCAAAATCTCTAAATCAATATCCTCCAGCTTATTGACATAAACACAGGCTTTTCCTGCTGTATATTTTCCCAATTGAGTTAAAAGTTTTTCCCACTCCGTATCATCCACTGCAATATATAAGCTATGCTTGGCTTTTCTAGGTGAAAACCCTACCAAAGGGGCATCACCTTCATGCCCTGATGCATATTTATAATGATAGGAACCAAAGCCTATAATACTAGCACCCCACATCTTAGCTTCTAGCCCTGTTGCTTCAGAGAATATATCTAAAAGCTGAAAAGCTTCTTCCCTCTTCTTTGGATGCTCTATTTTTGTAATGAATTCCATTACACTAGCTTCTGTTTCCTTGGTTTTTAGTTCGTACATAGCAATATCTCCCCTAGTATGAATTATTAAGGCATACAATAAATTTACCCTAATATCTTGCTTCCAAAACAAGAGTAATTGGGAAGGTTTTAACTTTTTCTATCCTATTGTTAACTATTTTTATATTTATGTTGACAATAACTTTTTACGATTATATACTTATGCTTGCACAAGCAGCTATATAAATTTCCTAATTAGCTACTTTCCTGGGTATATACATTAAAGAATGGAGAAAACATGATGAAAAACAAATCTAAAGTTTATCAAATGGCAATTATAGGAGTTCTAACTGCAGTAATATGCATACTCGGTCCACTGTCAATCCCAATAGGTTTAGTTCCAATATCCTTCACAACACTAGCTATCTTTATTGCCCTTTATG
>JAAZEK010000083.1 GCA_012512335.1 Clostridiales bacterium
ATTTAGCATTCGCAGCTTAAGGCTGTGACGTCCGCCCTGTAGCACCCGCACTATAGGAACCGGGCGCCAATTTCGCGGGGAACCAGCCTGCCTAAGCTTTGCAGCAGGTGGGATTTATGAAGCTACTGAAGTCCGAATCCCGTCAGTGGGAGTCGGATGGAGGGAATGTCAAAACGCTGACTGCACTCGGAGAAACTTGCGCTGAAATATCTTCGGACAGGGGTTCGACTCAAAACGAATCGCCTTGTCGGGCGACCGACAAGTGAAAACCCGGCTTTATCGGTGAAACCGTAGCGTATATACTAAACGCCGGCAACGCCGAGGGGTATGTGGGGAAACCCAACAGCCGTGTATCGACTTATAGGCATCTAAGGGAACCCAATTCCTATGATGCACTAGGATGGGAGAGCAAGGGAACATAGTGTTTTGCCTAATCGTAGCATGAAGTTTGCTCCTCTTAGAAAAGGAGTGGTCATGCGGTGACGGGCATGTTCCTTAATGAAAGCATCCCATAATACGCCGGGGGACTCGAATAGTTTTTCGAGTTCAAGACATAGTCAGCACCATTGGAAACAATGGACCATGTGTCCCCTCGCCTCCACCAAACTCATAGTGTTAGCATAGGTTATTATGACTTATGTTAACAACAGAAAACAAGCTGTATTCGGAGTAGTTTCGGATACAGCTTGTTTTTTACTTCTTATAATGACCCTTACAGCTGGCAATATATATATTTTCCTCGTCTGTACTATAAATTAGCCGATGAGCGTCAGTAATACGTCGACTCCAATAACCAGAAAGTTCATGCTTTAACGGCTCTGGCTTACCTATTCCTTCGTTTCCATTCCTGCCGATATCAAGTATCAACTCATTTATCTTTTTTAATATTTTTTTATCTTCTCGTTAAAGCTTCTTGCTATCATTTTCACCACACCTCCATATATTATATTGTACAATGTACAGTACAATTATCTATGCCTTTAAGCTTTATATCTCTTAATTAATTCTACAAATTCATCAACTAAGCGCTGTAATAGCTTGTTAGTATATTCACTATTTATCTTGCCGTTATCATCTAGCAGCTTTGCTACGTTTCCAATATAAACTTCTGGTTGTTGAACAACTGGCATATTCAAGCATGCAATAACTTGCCTTAGATGATGATTAGCACCAAATCCACTTATTTTTCCAGGTGAGTTACTAATTATAGCAGCTGGTTTTCTTCCCCAAAGATTTGATTTTGGTGGCCGTGAGCCCACATCAATTGCATTTTTTAATACCGCAGGTAAAGAACGATTGTATTCTGGAGTAACAAATAAAAACGCATCAAACTCTTTAATTTTACTACGATATTTTTCAATTACATCAGGTACTGCGTTTTTGTCATCGAAGTCCTGATTATAAAAGGGTAAATGACCAATCTCAACTAATTCTAACTCGTACCCTTCTGGAAACAAATCTACTACATTTAAAGCAATTTTTCTGGAATAAGAATCCTCCCTAAGACTGCCAACTAAGATACCGATTTTTGCCATTGTTCATCTTCCTTTCGCTACATTTCATTATGTACTATGATTATACAAAATATTGTAGCACCCATTTTTGAATAACTCAACTTTCATAATATAAGTTTCCTGAGTTGTCCCAAATATACGTCCAAATTTGAATGAAGAAGCGCATTCAGATTAGTTTTATATTGTTTCTAAAATGTTATACTTATAGTGTAAGAGTTATGTATATATGTTCCTTCTTAGTAACTGCCAATATCGTATCCATATTGTGAAGTCTGTTCAGGTAAGGGGGATCAACTATGAAAAAATTATTTTCCTACATTCTGATATTATGTATGATGATCAGTGCTTTTGTAGGCTGTTCAAAACTTCTCCCAAAGAACAATGTCAAGG
>JAAZEK010000084.1 GCA_012512335.1 Clostridiales bacterium
ATTGGTGAGTTTATGCATGGAGAAGGGGAGTATGTGCACGATTGTGAATCCATTTGGCATAGAATCACCTATGGAGAAAAGGATCATTGGCGTAATAGGATGTATTCTACTTTTTACTGCACACATAGCATAGGTCCTATTATTACAATAACAGGCCTGAGACCTGAAAAGGTTGTTGGTTTTGAAACTCCTAATGTAGAGAACATGGCAAGCAAAGGCTACCCAGGCGGCACTTCTGGAATGATTGTTATGCAAATGAGCAACGGTGCTACCGTAAAAAGTCTCCATGGAAATCTGAAGCGAGAGCCAGGCTCCATATGGTATAGCATCTATGGTCAGAAGGGTATGATGGAATCAGATAGATGGCACGAAGGTATATCAAAGATACATATCTTCAAGGAAGACAGCGATTTAACGCCTTATGATTTTAGTTATCAACCAAAGCCCTCAATAGACAATAAGCTATCAAGACTTATAGCTGGCCATGGTGGTAGTGATTTCTATCCAATGCATTATTTCCTAGAGAAGATACTCGACAGACCTGCTGGATCTGAAAGTATAGACGTCTATCAAGCACTAGATATGTCTATGCCCGGTATTCTAGGCTATAGATCAATCTGCAATGGAAACACCCCAATTGTAGTGCCAGACTTTAGAAATAAGAGGGAAAGAGAAGAATATCGAGGAGACAACTGGTGTACCAATCCAGATGTGGCAGGAGATAAGTTAGCTCCAAGAAACTCTTTTGAAATACCTGATATATCAGATGAGGTATATGACAAGGTAAAAGAGATGTGGGAGGGGCAGGCATAAACATGGCTCGAAGAAAAACACAAGAAAATCAACTATCTGCTTATTTCACACAGGATAGCTTTGTTGTAGAATCTGGATACTTACAGCTAGAAGAAATGGAGGAGCCTCTTAAAACATGGTTTCAGAGGTTTTATGAAGATAAATATATTGCATTGTATCATCTTGGCTTTTTAGAAAGGGAAAAATGGTTTTCGCCTGCCTTGGAATATCTTCATTATATTTCCGAATTGCTGATTGGGAAGATAGGTCAACAGTCAGACTTGGAGCTGAATCGGGATGCCATCCAAGTGGACATATATGAGGAGGAGACCCAACGACTTATCGAAGGGATGCCCTTTGTCATTGGTATGGAATATGTAGATGATGCTTGGATTAAGCGCTTATGGGAAGCATTATTTGATGTTTTTCGTAAGGAAATCAAGGCTTATGATGGAACTGTTGCCAGGTATTTGGCAGAGTATAACTCAAACATCAACGTGGTGGGGAGAGTTTTCTTTCACTTGGTTGAAAGCAAAGATGAACATTATCCTTTCGCTTTCATGGCAACCTATACAACAAAGCCAATAAAAAGCAAACGGGCAGTGCATACCCCATTAAAGAATGCATTGAAAGAGTTTGATGAAGATGAGAAAAAGCTACTTTCCCTAATATCTACTGTCATAAAGGCAGCTGAAAAAAGCAACTTTCTTTCAGATTTACTGGAAAGCGGAGAATTGTTTTCAGCAATAAAATTTACTGCAAATGAAGCCTATACATTTTTAAAGGAAGTTATGCTCTATGAAGAAGCTGGAATAATGTGTCGTGTTCCAGATTGGTGGCGTAAAAGTAGCAATTCTCTTAGCCTATCTATCATTGTTGGTGAAAAAGAGCCTTCTAAAGTGGGATTGGATGCCATCATGGACTTTTCACCTGCTATAAAAGTGGGAGATGATTCCCTTAGTGAAAAAGAGCTACGTGATTTCTTGAAGATGGCAGAAGGACTCGTTCTATACAAGGGGAAATGGGTTGAGATTAACCAAAGAAAAATGGAAGCCCTACTTCAAGCATTTGATAAAGTAAAGGATATGACAAGTGATAGCTCTTTATCCCTGAGCGAAGCCATGAGGTTGGAATTAAATGTGAATCAACTTCTTGAGGGAACTAGCGAAGATATTGATGTTTCAATATCTAATGGTCAATGGCTAAGATCTATTAAAGAAACCTTGACCAATCCAGTGGCAAAGAAAAAGCTTGCCCCAGTTCCTTCCTTTCAGGGGACACTTCGAGCATATCAGAAAAATGGATATCAATGGCTTTCTCAAATGTCACAATTGGGATTGGGTGCTTGTTTGGCAGATGACATGGGGTTGGGTAAAACCGTCCAGTTAATTGCCTTCTTAGAGTATGTTCGAACTCACAATGGTGGACATGCATTGCTGATTCTCCCTGCTTCTTTAATTGGAAACTGGCAGAAGGAAATAGAGAAGTTTGCACCAGAAATGCCATATCAGATTTTGCATAAGAGCGATTTAAAAGGTGCTGAAACTATAGAAATAAGAGAAAATCGTTTTCTATATATAACGACCTATGGGATGGCAACTCGTTTAGAGGAACTGAAAAGCAGGCGATGGGATTATCTGATTCTTGATGAAGCACAGGCTATCAAGAACCCTGGAACCAAGCAAACAAAGGCAATTAAGCAGATTCCATCCAGGATGAGAATTGCCATGACAGGTACACCAATAGAAAACCGACTGGGAGATTTGTGGTCTCTCTTTGATTTCCTAAATCAAGGTCTTTTAGGAACAGCTAAGGAATTTACCACATTTACCAAAGAGCTCTCAGAGAATACTGTCGGCTATGCCAAGCTACGAAAGATGATTCAGCCATTCCTACTAAGGCGGTTAAAGACTGACAAAAGCATTATAGCCGATTTACCAGATAAGCTAGAAATGAATGTGTATCCCGCACTGTCCAAAAAACAAGTTGGGCTTTATAAGCAGCTAATTCGACAGATAAAAGAAAAGCTGGAGGATTCGGAAGGAATTGAGCGTAAGGGATTGATTTTGTCTAGTATCATGAAGTTCAAGCAAATTTGCAATCATCCAGATCAATATCTAGCTAGGGAGGATTACAAACCTGAGCAAAGTGGCAAATTTGAACAGCTGAGAGAAATTTGTGAAACTATAAGGGATAAAAGAGAACGTGTTCTTATCTTCACTCAATTTCGTGAGATGACAGGGCCTATTTCGGAATTTCTAAATGAACTATTTATGAAAGAAGGCTTCGTACTTCATGGGGGCACTCCAGTTAAAAAGCGAAGTGAAATGGTTGCTAAGTTCAATGGAGAAGATTATATTCCTTATATGGTACTCTCTTTGAAGGCTGGAGGAGTGGGTCTTAATCTAACAGCGGCGAATCATGTGATTCACTTTGACCGATGGTGGAATCCAGCTGTTGAAAACCAAGCAACGGACCGAGCTTTTAGAATCGGTCAGAAAAAGAATGTCATGGTACATAAGTTTGTAACCAAAGGCACTATAGAAGAAAAAATAAATGAGCTTATTGAAGAAAAACAAAAGCTGTCTCGTGATATTTTAAGTGCAGAAAGTGAACAGTGGATTACAGAATATAACAACGAAGAGCTTATGAGAATCTTCGAATTGGATGGTGATGTTGGATGAGTTACGGGTATTATCCAGAATATGTATCAGTAGCAGAAAAAAGAGATAAAGCTAATCGTTCCCTAGCAAAACTAAGAAAGAAAAATCCAGATATAGAGCCTGTCGTGATAGAGGGTAGAACCTTGGCGAAAAGCTGGTGGGGAAAGGCATGGAACACCAATCTGGAGAGCTATGCCGACTATAGTAATCGTATAAACAGAGGCAAGAGCTATGTTCGTAACAATGCGGTTTTAGATTTGAAGCTACGTAAGGGAAAGGTATTGGCGATAGTGCAGGGCAGCCGAGCCAAACCCTATGACATAGAGATTACCATAGATACTTTGAACAGTAGCAAGTGGGAAGAGGTTATAAAACTGTGTAATAAGCGAATC
>JAAZEK010000085.1 GCA_012512335.1 Clostridiales bacterium
CAAGGAAGATTATTTAAAAATCAATGAAGAAGTATTTAAAGGAATGTCTTTAGATGATATCTTTGAGGGAGCTAAAGAGCATTGGTATGAAAGTTATTCGGAATAAATATAGAGCCGTCGCATAACAGAGGCTTAGCCAGATATCGGATATAATGATAATAGGGAAAGTCAGACGTCGCTAAGCCACGAAGCGTTATCCAGCATAATATAAATATGAAAACCCAACTGACTACTTTTATAAAGAGAATTTTTGCTATATAATGAACATATAAAATGAAGGTGAGCAGATTGAAGTGGCAAGAGATAAGGAAGCAATACCCTAACCAATGGGTATTAATCGAAGCTTTAAAGGCAAACTCACAAAAAAACAATCGAGAAATTCAGGATATGGAGGTTATTTCTGAGTATAATGATTCTACAACAGCGTGGAGAGGTTACAAAGCCCTTCACTTGGCAAATCCATTAAGAGAGCTTTATATATTCCATACTTCTAATGAGAAAATTGAAGTTATTGAGGATAGGTTTACAGGAATTAGGAGGAACGCCTAATGAAGAGGGGTAAATAGTGTGAAAAAACATTTTCCAACTATAATTGTATGTGTAATGCTGTTCATTCTATTATGTAGTTGTTCTGTTAAAAGTGAAAATACAGAGACTATACTTTATAGAAAAGGACTTGAGCTGATTCGGAGAATGGATATGATGGGGGAAAGTGAAGAGTAGCTAAATATAAAACAACACAGAGAAAAGGAATACACAATCCTTCACACCCTCCAGAACACACAAAGCCAGATGCATGGAGGTTCAGTGCTGGTATAGCTGACCATATGTCGCTTATGCTCAGGTATAATAAAGGTGTCACCTGCACTTAATTTTGTTGTAGCGCCATCTGCCCAGGTGATTTCTGCTTCGCCTTGTAGTAAGAGAACAAATTCATTCTCATTTTGATCATACCAGTCGGAGGTTTGACCAGTACTTACTATTCGCTCTATACGTATATCAGAACTATCCAAGAGAACAGTGACCAGTTCTTCAGATAGTGGTATATCAGAGAGATTGAATATATTATCAAAAGGCAGGTCGTAGAATGATTGATTATCACGCCACTGACCTGCCTTTTTACGATTGTAAGCCTTTGGATTCACAGTTTTTCTGGTTACTGGATTAATATCTCCCCAGCTACCCCGCTTTTTAGCTGCTAATTCCCTTTGTTTTTTCTTTTGCATTTTGTTATATGGAATCATCTTTGCCATATTACACCTCCGACAAATTTATCTAAGCCTCACATCAATAGTATAACATATGATTTTACATTTTTCAAAAAATCACGAAACACCATCAAACTGACTGTAATACAAGCTTGCATAAAATCCGTCTTTTTCCAGGAGATAATCATGATTTCCTTGTTCAATAACACTTCCATTGTTCATAACTAGAATAACATCCGCTTCACGGATAGTCGATAATCTATGAGCAACAATAAAGCTTGTACGCCCCTTCATCATAGTAGTGAAGGCAGACTGAATTCTCATTTCAGTTCTCGTATCAATACTGCTAGTGGCTTCATCGAGTATCAGCATGGGTGGGAGAGACAGCATAGCCCGTGCAATACAAAGCAATTGTCTTTGCCCTTGGCTTATATTCTCTCCATTATTATATATTATGGTATCATAACCATTTGGAAGTCGCCTGATAAAGCTGTCTGCATATGCTGCCTTGGAAGCTGCTAGAATTTCTTCGTCAGATGCCTCAGGTTTTCCGTAAGCAATATTCTCCTTAACTGTTCCCGTCTTAAGCCAGGTATCCTGTAAAACCATGCCATAGCTCCCTCTTAGAGAAGCTCGGGTGATCTCTCTAATATCGTGGCCGGATGCTAGGATTCGACCAGCCTTAACATCATAAAAACGCATTAATAGGTTGATTAAAGTTGTTTTTCCGGCACCAGTAGGGCCGACTATTGCTACCCTTTGTCCTGGTACTACACCCAGGTTAAAGTCTTTAATAAGCTCGCTTTCGGGATCGTAGGAAAAGGACATATTTTCGATAGCTACATGTCCATCACTTTTAAGCTCAATTGCATCTGTGGGTTCAGGCACTTGGCTTTTCTCATCCAGCAGCTCGTGTACCCTTGCGGCGCATGCCAACGCATTTTGAAGCTCGGCTATGACTCCGGATATTTCGTTAAAAGGCTTGGTGTATTGGTTTGTATAGTTTAAAAAGATGCTTAATTGCCCTATGCTGATTCTGCCAGATACCGCAAATAGTGCACCCACAAGGCCTACAATAGCATAGATGATATTATTGTAAAACCGGGTTACGGGATTGGTGATGCTACTATAAAAAATGGCCTTTAAGCTCACCTTTTGAAGCTTTGTATTAATTGTATCAAAGGCTTGCAGACTTCTGTCCTCATAGGAATATGCCTGTACTACCTTTTGCCCTTCAACCATTTCATTAATTAAAGCTGTTTGCTCACCTCTTATTTTACTTTGACCCTGGAAGTAATGATAGGTACGTTTTGAGATAAAGGCAGCTATAAAGAGGCTAAAGGGGGTTAAAAGTGCAACAACAAGGGTTATGCTTACATTTATAGAAAGCATAAAACAGATGATTCCTGCTACGGTGAGAACTCCTGTAAATAATTGAGTCAGCATCATCAGGATACCATCGGAGAAGGTTTCCACATCGGATATCATACGGCTTAAAAGATCACCAGATGAATGGGAGTCAAGATATGATAGGGGCAAAACCTGGATCTTCCGAATCACCTGATTCCGCATATCCCTTGATAAACAGTAGGTAATATGATTGTTGCATATGTTTAGTACCCACTGTGAAACAGCTGATACAACTGATATGACTGCAATTTGAATAAGGACAGGCGGTATGCTCTTAAAATCAACCTGGTTGGGAGCAAACATAAAATCTATGGCCTTACCTGATAAAATAGGGATATATAGCTGAGAAAGAACAGAAGCAAAGGCGAAAATTATGCTTAACATAACAAACAGTCTGTAAGGTGCTATGAATTTTACTACTATTTTTAAGGTATCCTTGCTTTTAATCATATTTGCTTTTCCTTTTGCTTTCAAATTACTCACCACCCTTTTTATATTGGCTGTCGTAAATTTCCTTGTA
>JAAZEK010000012.1 GCA_012512335.1 Clostridiales bacterium
AGTACAGGAAAAAGTATTAGTTGAAGTTGGATATGCCACGGATATGAATATTATTGCAGTTAATGTTTTGACTAGGAAGATAGTTATTCTAAGATATGAATAAGTCTCAAGGTAGACATTAGGTGATGGGTACTAGATGATAGGGATGTATATGGCATATGAGATATAAGACATGAGACATGAGACATGAGATATAAGATATGAGTTATGAGAGGAGAAAGTTTATGAATAACCCTAAGGTAAAAGAATTGTTGGAAGCTAGAAATCTTCCCCAGTTACTTCAGTTTCAGGATGGTTCCCCTGTAGCTTCAGCTGAGGATTGGAACCAAAGACGGGAGGAAATTCTTAGCATACTAAGTCATGAGGTATATGGAGAAAGAATTCCTGATCCTCTATCACTTGTGGTAGAAGTTAATGAAAGCAATGATAATTCTTATGCAGCTAAGGTGCTTGAGGAGCATTTAACTTTGACAGCAGGCCTTAAGCAAGGTAGCTTTTCATTTCCATTTCATTTTTTCAAACCTAAAAATGTAGTTAATCCTATGACTATTGTATATGTAGCATTTAGATCCGATTTACCAGATAGATATCTACCTATAGAGGAAATCACCGATGAAGGTATAGCGGTAGCAATCTTTAACTATGATGATGTTGTTCCAGATAAAGAGGATGATTTTACCAAAGGCTTGGCAAAGCTGTTGTATACAGATGGCAAAAGAGAGTCTACAGATCCAGGTAAGATTATGATGTGGGCGTGGGCGGCTTCCAGAGTGATGGATTATCTGAAAACCCGGGATGATATTGACCATGATAACATTGGAGTTATGGGTCATTCTAGGCTTGGTAAGACTGCTCTAGTAGCAGCTGCTTATGACCAGCGCTTTACATTTTGTTTCCCCAATAACTCAGGTTGTTCAGGGGATGCAATCACTCGAGATAAAGAAGGCGAACGAGTGGAGCCAATTACCAGAGTATTTCCTTACTGGTTCTGCTTGAATTATTCCAAGTATGCAAATAAAGAAGAAGAAATGCCATTTGATCAGCACTTCTTAATTGGAGCAATTGCACCAAGGTTTGTTTCTGGAGGTGCAGCGGTGGAGGATACATGGGCAGATCCCAACAGTCAGTTTCTAGGGTATGCAGCTGCAAGCGAAGCGTACAAATTACTAGGACTGAAGGGTTTGGTACATTCAGATAGATTACCTGAAATTGGCGATACATTCCATGAAGGTAGCCTAGGCTATCATCTTCGATCAGGATCGCATTTCCATAGTAGATATGATTGGCTACGATATATCGAATTCATGAAAAAACACAGGCGCTAGGTATATTCATTATATCGAATTCATGAAAAAACACAGGCGTTAAGTATATTCTTTATATATCATGAAAAAACAAAGGTGTTAATTATATTCTTGTAACACGAAGGGGTGTAGGGGTTGGAGGCAATAGTATGTGGGAATTCTGTCCAAGTAAATGGTGTAACAAACTTTTGGCCAGATCATGTTTTTGATTGTGGACAGGCTTTTCGTTGGAAGAAAGATGAAATAGGATATACAGGAGTAGCGGACAGTAAGCTTATTCGAGCAAGCTATGATTCTGAAAAACAGATATTATTACTTGAAAATTGCTCCTTAGAAGATTACCACGGTTTCTGGAGGAACTATCTTGATTTAGATAGAGACTATGGTCAAGTGAAAAAGGACTTATCATGCGATCCAGTTATGAAAGAAGCAGTTGCTTATGGATGGGGCATGCGAGTTCTAAATCAGGACCCATGGGAGACTCTGATATCCTTTATCCTGTCAGCTAATAATAATATTACTAGAATTAAAGGCATTATCGAAAAGCTATCCATAAAGTTCGGTAATGAAATAGTGTGGGAAGGAAAATCCTACTATAGCTTTCCAACTCCAGAATCCTTAGCAAGTGCTGAGGATTCAGCTCTAAAGGAATGTGGTTGTGGATACAGGGGAAGGTATATTAAAAACACAGCTGCTATGGTGGCTAGTGGATTGATCTCTCCTTATGAAATCAAAGAAATGCCATATGAGGAAGCCCATAAAGAGATCCAAAAGTTCACTGGTGTGGGGGACAAGGTAGCTGACTGTATATTACTATACTCCATGGGGAAAGCAGAAGCATTTCCAGTGGATGTATGGGTGAAAAGGGTTATGGAATATTTCTATATTGGACATCCAGTGCCCATAAAGGAAATTAAGTCCATAGCAGCTAAACAGTTTGGAAAGTGTGCTGGATTGGCTCAGCAGTATTTGTTTTATTACGCCAGAGAGCAGAAAATCGGGAAATAAGGGGAAGGTTAATTTGTGGGGTACCATTGTCAATACAGTAGCCATATTACTAGGTGGTTTACTGGGTGTATTGATTTATAAAGGGATTAGTAAAAAGGTTTTGCTAACAGGTTCAGCTGTAATAATTATTGTAAGTATAGCAATAGCAGTTATTGGAGGTTTATCCAGTTCTATACATCCATTAAGAGCTGTTATTGGAGGCGTAGTTGCCTGCATATTATGGCTGATAGTTGGTCTCCTGCTTCGAAACGGATTGTCTGAAGCATATAGTAATATTATTATGCAAGGTATTGGCTTGGCAGTTGTAGTTATCGGTATTTCAAGCTCTCTGGAAACCAGAAATATGGTACTGGTTATAATAAGCTTAGTAATTGGTGGAATTATTGGACAAGCATTAGGTATTGAAAAAAGACTTGATTCTCTGGGGATGATGGCACAGAAAAGATTGAAGGGCGGAGAGAATAGCACAGTATCTCAGGGCTTTGTTAGTGCTAGCCTGATTTTTTGTGTAGGAGCAATGGCTATTGTAGGCTCACTGGATGCAGGTCTTAAAGGAAATTATGCAACCCTATACGCAAAATCCATGCTGGACGGAATCACTTCCATCGTACTAGCCTCAACCTTAGGGGTGGGAGTCATGTTTTCTGCTGTAGCTGTTTTTCTATATCAAGGAGCAATCACCTTGACAGCAGGGTTTCTAGCTCCATATTTGTCGGATTTTGTCGTAGCAGAGATGACTGCTATTGGTGGTATTTTGATTATTGGTATCGGTCTTTCAATGCTGAATATCAGGAAATTTAACATTGGCAACCTTCTTCCTGCTATTTTTATTCCGCCAATTTATTTTTCCTCTAGCTAGCTTAATTCAACAATTATTAGAATCGCTACCTTGACACTGTTTCTTACATTTGTTAAACTTATTTTTAATAAAAATTTCTTTGATAGAAGCCTTTGTTTTATTTCTTTACTATTTCTTTACTATTTCTTTACTATTTCTTTACTTAGATACTCAGGCAGAATATATTTCTGCTTAGCATTTTATAACAACTAAAGAACCTGCAAAAGGGTTCATAACCAACAAATTTGGAAAGGGTGTGTTTGTGATTCAAAACAGGATTCAAAAAGAAGGTTTAACCTTTGATGACGTACTATTAATTCCACAACAGTCAGATGTATTACCAAACAATGTAGATCTTAGCACGCAGTTAACTAGTAAAATTAAACTCAATATCCCATTAATGAGCGCAGCAATGGATACAGTAACGGAGGCAAGATCCGCTATTGCGGTGGCTCGTGAGGGTGGAGTTGGCATCATCCATAAAAATATGACGATTGAGGAGCAGGCTGTTCAGGTAGATAAGGTTAAACGTTCTGAACACGGAGTTATCGTAGATCCCTTCTTTCTTTCAGCTAATCATTTATTATCGGACGCTATGGCCCTCATGAAGAAATATCGAATTTCTGGTGTTCCCATTACTGACCACGGTAAGCTGGTTGGTATTATTACCAATAGGGATATCCGCTTTGAGACAGACTTTACAAAAAAAATCGATGAGGTAATGACCTCTAAAAACTTGGTTACAGGTCCAGAAGGCACCACACTGCAGGAAGCACAGGAAATACTGAGACATTATAAAATTGAAAAGCTGCCCATCGTAGATGAAAAGGGGATGCTGAAAGGCTTAATTACTATTAAGGACATCGAAAAAGCCATTCAATATCCTAATTCAGCTAAGGATGACAATGGACGTTTACTAGCAGGTGCAGCTGTAGGTATAGCCAAAGATACTTTGGATAGAGTAGCTGCCTTGGTTCAGGCAAAGGTAGACGTCATTGCTGTAGATACTGCCCACGGACATTCTAAAAATGTAATTGAACTAGTTAGAACTATTAGAAAACATTATCCTGATTTACAGATTATTGCTGGAAATGTAGCGACTGCAGGGGCAACCCGTGCCTTAATTGAAGCGGGGGCTAACTGTATTAAAGTAGGAATCGGTCCTGGTTCCATATGTACCACCCGTGTAGTAGCAGGAATTGGTGTTCCTCAAATCACTGCCATTTTTGATTGTGCTCAGGAAGCAGACAAATATGGAGTTCCTATCATAGCAGATGGAGGAATCAAATACTCTGGTGATATTACCAAAGCTATTGCAGCTGGTGCCAGTGCTGTTATGCTTGGTAGCTTGCTTGCAGGTACAGAGGAAAGCCCTGGGGAAACAGAAATTTTCCAAGGTAGAAGATTCAAGGTTTATCGTGGAATGGGCTCTATGAGCGCTATGGCTGCAGGGAGTAAAGACCGTTACTTCCAGGAGGACGCACAGAAGTTGGTTCCAGAAGGGGTAGAAGGTCGAGTTCCTTTTAAAGGCACACTTGCTGATACTATCTATCAATTAGTTGGTGGTTTACGTTCAGGTATGGGATATTGTGGAACACCTACTATTCGAGATTTGAGAACAAAGACGCAGTTTATGAGAATAACAGGGGCAGGTCTTAAGGAAAACCATCCTCATGACATCTATATTACCAAAGAAGCGCCTAACTACAGTGCAGGAGTGTAAATTAATACACTCCTTATTTAGATGATTAATGACTCGTCAAATGAGTTGTTTATGGAAGGAATGGGATTGATGTCAAAGGAAACAGTCATTATATTAGACTTTGGTGGACAATACAGTCTGAGTATCGCACGAAAGGTTAGAGGATTAAATGTTTATTGTGAAATCCTACCCTATCATGCATCAATAGAACGGATCCAAGAGAAAAATCCCCTTGGGATTATTTTCGCCAGAGCTGCAAGCAGTGAAGCCGAAAGTGGCACCGAGGAAATATCGGATGGAAGTGCAGAAGCTTTTGAATGGGAAATTCCTGTATTGGAGCTTGACGAGGCTGATTTAGAAGACCAAATTTTAAAGAACTTTTTATATGATATTTGTGGATGTACAGGTCTATGGACCATGGCTAACTATGCTCAGGAATCAGTTTGTGATTTGAAGGAGCAAATGAAAGGCAAAAAGGTTTTGTGCGCCCTATCTGGTGGCGTAGACAGTTCAGTAGCTGCCGTTATGGTGCATAAGGCGGTAGGTGACAATCTAACCTGCATATTTGTTGACCATGGTTTGCTCCGTAAAGACGAAGGAGACCAAGTAGAGGAAACCTTTAAAGAACAGTTCCAAATGAATATAATTCGGGTAAATGTCCAGGAACGATTCCTAAATCGTTTGAAAGGCGTTACCGACCCAGAAACAAAAAGGAAGATTATTGGGGAAGAATTTATCCGGGTATTTGAAGAGGAAGCTAAGAAAATTGGTGCAGTAGATTATCTGGTTCAAGGCACTATCTACCCTGATGTGGTAGAAAGTGGCGTTGGAGCTGCGCTGGTAAAAAGCCATCACAATGTAGGTGGTTTACCAGATTATGTTGACTTCAAGGAAATCGTAGAGCCTTTAAGAGAGTTGTTTAAAGATGAGGTTCGTGAACTAGGCGAGGAGCTGGGTATTCCAAAAGAACTGATTTGGCGTCAACCCTTCCCGGGGCCAGGACTTGCTATCAGGGTAATTGGCGATATCACGGAGGAAAAGCTCAATATACTAAGGGAAGCAGACGCTGTTTTCCGAGATGAAATCGTCAAAGCTGGATTAGACCAGGAAATCTGGCAGTACTTTGCGGTGCTGACCGGAATGCGTAGTGTTGGGGTTAAGGCAGATGTAAGGACCTATGATTACACCATTGCACTTCGTGCAGTAACCAGTATTGATGCCATGACAGCAGACTGGGCAAGAATCCCTCATGATGTATTGAACACGATTTCCAGTCGTATAGTAAATGATGTAGAGCACGTAAACCGTGTAGTTTACGATATTACCAGCAAGCCACCATCTACTATCGAGTGGGAGTAAAGTAGTCAACTAACCCACACTTGCAGAAGTCGGGGCTTGAAGAAGAAATTCTTTCAAGCCCTAGTTGACTAGCCTGAATCTTGATTGACTACGTTGGATAGCATGAAAAAACCCAAGAATGAAACTCTAGTTTTTGGCATCTCAATTAGTGCATGGCTTTCTTGGGCTTTTCGAGCATTGAGATGCAAAATTTCAAGTAGTATATCGCTTTTCGTTGATCTTAGTTGCTTTTTGCTGTTTTATGAGCAGAATTTCAACTAATGCATGATTTTTCAGGTAAAAACAGTGCACTACTTGAAAAAATGCACATAAAACGTCAAAGCACTGCTAAAATAGAGTGAATTTTATGCACTACTTGAAAATTTACTCAAAAAAGCCTAAATCACTCTGATTATTCTGTATTACTTGAAATTTTGCACAGTTCAAGAAATCTGGGGCTTTGCTAAGCTTTGTGTTCTATTTCTTTCATGACAAATATATGGAAGAGTCATCAGTTGTGTTGCTACCCTATAAGGAGTTACCTGAATTGATGGCTATGAACATTGAACATTGAATAGTGAATAGGGACAAGATATAATTGCATGGTATATAGGGGGCTGAGAGATTTGAAGAGTATGAAGATTCATTTCAAATGGATGTTATTTGCAGCTGTATTGTTTTTTCTATGGTTTCTAATACATATAGTAATTATAGCTATAGACGGGTTAAATGATAATATTGGTATATCTGATGTAGCTGTTGTTTTGGGTAACAAAGTAGAGTTAGACGGAAAACCTTCTAAGGCACTACAAGCTAGGCTAGATAGAGCATTAGAGCTTTATAATAAAGAGCATTTTAAATATATTATAGTTAGTGGAGGAATAGGAAAAGAAGGATTTGATGAGGCAATTGTTATGAAGAACTACTTAGTGGAAAACGGTGTATCAGATGAAGCTGTTTTACTAGATCAAGAAGGATATAACACATTTAGGACAGCTCAAAACACAAAAACTATAATGAGTGAAATGGACTTAAATTCAGTTACAATAATTTCCCAATATTTTCATATAACAAGGACAAAGTTGGCATTTAGAAAAGTTGGGTTAGATAAAGTATATTCAGCCCACGCTAAGTATTTTGGTCTACGAGACTTGTAT
>JAAZEK010000086.1 GCA_012512335.1 Clostridiales bacterium
CGCTGTTGCAATCACGAATCAATCTAGAGCTCATCTCAGCTGAAAATACTACACCTTCCAAACTCACTTTGTTCAGACAGTGAAAGGTGCTTAACGCATTTTCTGCTGATATTCGCTAAGATTGATAATCGTTCCTGCAAAGGCTTCTTCCATATGATTTATTATTTTAGCGTGAACAATAACTTTGTCCAGACATAGTATAGTGGCTATTTCAAGATTTGTGTTTATAATCACTCAATAGTTGTATAATTAAGAATAGGCTTACTACAAGTTTGTTTAAACACGACCAAATAATAAAAAGGAATGTTGCATATGAGTTTTTTAAGTCTTGCTAAAGAGCGCTTCTCAACTAGGGATTTCTTGCCAAAACCCATAGAAGAGGACAAGCTATTAGAGATTCTAGAGGCAGCACGGATATCGCCATCAGCAGTTAACCGTCAGCCTTGGCATTTTATTGTAGTTCAAGACAAAAACATAAAAGAAAAGATTGTTGAAGCATATCCCCGAGATTGGTTTGCAAAGGCACCAGTTTATATAATTGCATGCGGAGATCACATTGAGTCTTGGAAAAGAGAAGACGGTAAGGATTATTGTGACGTCGATGTATCGATTGCTGTTACACACATTATGTTGGCAGCAACAGACCTGGGTTTGGGTACCTGTTATATAGGGCATTTTGACGCTGATATATGCAGGCAGGCTCTAAGTTTACCTAAGCATATTGAACCTATAGCAATCATCCCTCTGGGTTATCCAGCAAAAAAAGATTCGACTAAGCGATTTGATACCAGGAGAAAAGCATTCAACGAAATTGTGCATTTTGATGAATATGAGAGCAAAGTTGAAGAATAATCGATTCTGATTGTATTGAAGCCATATCTCCTGAGTCTATCTTAGTAGATATGGCTTTTCAATATGTTATAATTTAATTAATCTATCCTATGTCAAGAGTTTCACTTCTATAAGTGACGAGTTCTCTATCCAAACAACCTAATAAGAAAACCAGCGATTACAGCAGAGCCTATGGTACTGGCAACAATTGGCCCCATAGCGTGCATTAAAAGATGGTTAAATGGATTGTATTGCTGTCCCATGGTTTGAGAAACACGAGCAGCCATAGGCATAGCCGACACACCCGAATTCCCAATTAACGGATTCACCTTACCTCCAGTTAGCTTGTTAAGAAGCTTAGCTATGAGCACACCACCAATGGTGCCGAAGCTGAAAGCAATTAAGCCCATACCAATAATAAGAAGGGTTTGAAAATTTAAAATCCGTTCAGCAGTAGCCGTCGCTCCTACAGATACACCTATTAATAACGTTAAAATATTTAAAAGATGATTTTGCAGAGTTCTAACATATCTTTCAGTAACACCGCTCTCTCGAATCAAGTTGCCTAGCATGAGCATTGCTATCAAAGTACCTGCTTCGGGTACTAATATCATGGTTGCAAGAGTGATACCAAAAGCAAAAACAATTTTTTCTTTCTTAGATACTCTTCTAGGCTGGGACATAACTATAACTCTTTCTTTTTTAGTAGTTAAGGCCTTCACTATCGGTGGTTGTATGAGTGGAACCAAGGCCATATAAGAATAGGCCGCGATAGTAATAATCGGTAATAAGTGAGGTGCAAGTACGCTTGCAGTATAAATAGATGTAGGTCCATCTGAGCTACCAATGATACCTATTGCTGCAGCTTCCTGTACGGTAAAAGGCTCAAGCCCTGGAATAATATGTCCTAGTAACAAAGCCCCTCCTAATGCAACAAAAATACCAAGTTGGCCACCTATGCCTATGAGGGCACTTTTAGGTGAAGCAATCAAAGGTCCAAAGTCTGTCATAGCCCCTATACATAAAAAAATCATTGGTGGATAAATCCCCAAATCGATTCCTTTATACAAATAATAAACTAATCCTCCCTCATCATAAGCAGACAAAGCAGCTAAGGGGACATTGGCCATCATCATACCAAAAGCCAACGGAAGTAGCAATAATGGCTCATACTTTTTGTGTATTGCTAAATAGGCGAGAAACAAAGCAAGGCACACCATAACAATTTCGGGTATGCCCATGCCCATGAATTCGAATTTGCTAACCATCATCGCCAATAACATCAACTCCTTTTATGTTTTTTTTATTTCTGAATAACCATCATGAACAATAATTGCATCTAGCTTTTCACCTTTTGTACACATGGGACATTCACTGGGATTATAAATCTGATAATCTGGAATATCCTCAGTTGTAAACATGGAGTTAATCTCCTGATCTGGTTCTTCTGGATATGCGTTAAATAATGCCGAGATTCCAACTAACTTCCCGCCATAGTAGTTAATACATTCCAGAGCATGGATCATAGTTAGCCCGCTGGATATAGAAGAAAGCAACAAAACAACATTCTTATTCTTTATAAATTCCTGCTTATCATTTTGAAACATTAGTTTTCTATCAACATTGATCATAGGTACTACTACATGAATCTCCTTACCAGCATTGATAACTGATGTGCCCTCATCTATAAGCTCACCTGCCAGGTATGCACCAATTACTTCGGTTCCTTCCATACAAACAATTGTATCAACCAAAGTACTTGTCAAATAAGGCAGAGATAATTCGACTGCTACATCCTGTGCTACTGATACATTCGTTTTCAGATTGTTCAGATCTAGATAATGACTAAGATGAAAGTGATTGGTAGTATAATGACCAGGGATTACTTTCATTTCTATTACCGGATTTTTCGTTAGTGGAACAACGAAAGGATTACTTTGCATCGAAATTCTCCTTTGCATAATATTAGTTTGATGGTTAATTTCCGTACCAACTATACCACAGAAACTCTCCACTTCAAGAAGAACAGCTCAAATGCTACAGTCTCAACGGGTAGATGTTTACTGTTCACACCAAAATAATAAATCATATGGAAGGAGCCTTTGCAGGAACGATTATTAATCTTAGCGAATATCAGCAGAAAATGCGTTAAGCACCTTTCACTGTCTGAACGAAGTGAGTTTGGAAGGTGTAGTATTTTCTGTTGATATGAGCTTTAGTTTGATTCGTGATTGCAACAGCGACTGGAATATATTTATTATTTTGGCTGTGAACAGAAACGATAGATACATTTATAAAATACTGAGTATGTACAGAACTAGATTCTATGGTAAAATAGATGCATATCCAATATATTCAGAATAAATATACATTATAATTTATAAGCTAAAGGGGTTTTAACGACATGTCGGATAAACAAAATATTATTGAAAGTAATGGAAATAGAAGCCTTGCTATAAAGGAATGCTTGCGAACAGTTGGTATAGAGATTCCTCAAATTATGCTACCCAATCATACTATTGACCTAAAAAAATGGGCAGTTGTGGCTTGTGACCAATATACCTCCCAGCGCTCATATTGGAAGGCTGTAGAAGACGAAGTTGGAGATTCTCCTTCCACTCTACATATGGTTTTCCCTGAGGTTTATCTAGAAGATAGCGATAAAGATCAACGTATCATAAACATATCCAGTGCAATGAATGAGTATATGGAGAGAAATTTACTTGAAAGCTTGTTACCATCCTTCGTTTATGTAGAACGAACACTGGCAACAGGCACTCGAAAGGGTTTAATGATAGCTTTAGACCTTGAGCAATATGATTATAAAGAAGGCTCACAAAGCTTAATTCGTTCAACAGAAGGAACTGTGCTGGACCGCCTCCCCCCTCGTATCGCTATTCGCAAGGATGCCCTTCTGGAAACTCCTCATATTATGGTGTTAATAGACGACCCTGGAAAAACCGTAATTGAACCTATTGTCGAAAAGATTTCTGAATCTGATAAATTGTATGACTTCGACCTCATGATGAATGGAGGCCATATAGCTGGATATCGTGTAGAGCGCTTGGAAGCTATTGAAGGAATAGCAAATGGCCTCAGTAAATTAGCTGATCCTCAATTATTTAGACAGAAATATGATGTAAGCGAGGACATAGATGTACTGCTATTTGCAATGGGGGATGGAAATCATTCATTCGCTACAGCTAAAGCTTGCTGGGACAATATAAAGGACGGCTTAAGTGAGGAAGAGAAACAGAATCATCCTGCTCGCTTTGCCTTGGTAGAACTGGTAAATGTCCATGATGAAGCTATGCTATTCGAGCCTATACATCGAGTATTATTTGAAGTAGATCCAAAGCATGTTTTACAGAGTATGCAAGCATATTACAATGAAACAGAACAGCTCTTTGAATATGAATCCTTTGCTTCTAAGGAAAAGATGCTAGGTCATTATGAAGAATACTTGCAGATTTATAGTGATACCCATTGTACACACCTAATCCCCTACAACTTCTTGGGAGAATGGGGCATTTTAAAAATAAGTCAGGCAAAAAGCAATATAGAAGCTGGAACCCTTCAAGCTTTTATAGATGATTATCTATCTAACAATCCGGAAGCTACAGTTGACTATATTCACGGAGATGAAATTACAGAAGAACTAGGTTCTCAGGAAGGAAACATGGGCTTTCTTCTACCTAATATGAATAAAAATGATTTATTTAAAACAGTTATTATGGATGGCGCTCTTCCTCGAAAAACCTTCTCCATGGGTGAAGCCCATGAAAAAAGATATTACTTAGAATGCAGGAAGATTATAAAAGAATGAGCAGCTTAACTGCTCATTCTCTTTTGCTTGGTTATAACCAGTGCTAAAGCTAGTGCTACAACGGCAAAGCCTAGTACGATTAGCATGTTATAAAATATTGGAGTAACAGTCTTAGCAGTTACATTAGCTATTCCAGCAATCGTAATGTTAGATTTTACAAACCAGTAATTTGGTGTAAAGGATGCTACCCTTAAGACTTTATCACTAAGCAATTCTTGAGGTACAAATACTCCACTTATAAATGAGGTTCCCAGGGATACTACATTGGCTGCTGCTGAAACAGCTCCAGGTCCATTAACTAAAATGCTGATTAAAAAGCTTATACTTAAGGCTGACACCGTAAAAATAAATGAGTTCAATAATAACAGTAGGCCTTTCTCTGTGAACATAAAACTCCCAAATAGTATCATGCTAGGTATAATCATAACAATCCAAGCTAGAACTGCATAGCTTAAATTACCTAATATAAGCTGGAAATTCATGCTCCTAAGGGTCATTGGTGAGCAAAGGTTTCGACTTTTTAGATCCTTATTATCAAAAACCAACATGATTACGCTGACTCCAAGGATTAAAACTGCAAAGAGTGAATAAGCCATATAATTAAAATGATTACCAGCTCTTTGACCCTTTGAAACCTCTTCAACCTGTCGATTCATCGTTACCTCTACTGTTTGCTCTAAGTCATTTTCAACAAATTGCACAAGCTCTGCATCACTTATGCCTTCCATATTAAGTGCATATGTTTTTACAGTATTTACATATTTGTTTATAATATTATCCAAATATACCTCACTAATGGTGCCAGAAACTGCAGTCTTTTCTATCTGCACGGCTTCACCTTTCATCATATTATCACTAAATCTCTTAGGAACCCTTACTATATACTCAATTTCTCTGAAGAACAAAGCATCCTGTAGCTTATCAGATTCATCGGGTATATCGATCATATTAGCGCTATGACTAAGATAATCTTTTAGCCCTTCTGATAAAGCACTCCCATCATAGTCGATAAAGGCAATATTTAATTTGGACTCCGTAAAATCCATATCTGTGGGATTAGTTCCAGCTGATGATGAAAGACCTAATGCTACTACTCCAAATACAACAATATAAATCATTATCTGTGGTAGGTTCTTTTGTATTATTTTAAATACCGCTTTATATACTTGCATATTTTTGCCTCCTTAATGACAGGTATGTGATGACACCAAACAGAATTGAGTATCCGCATAGCAGACCAATATTGAGAAAAAACCGTGAATGTGTGTCATAATAGTACAAAGCATAAAAACTATCAGTAATTAAATTTGCAGGGTTCAAATAACCTATAATAGGCGCTTTGCTGTTAACGATATACTTCATCTTGTCATACATCATTCCTGAAAGAAATGTCATTAACATAGAAGTTCCTATCAATATGCCTACCTTCACACCTTCACTTTTACGATTTGTTGAGCTGACAAAAGTACCAAATGTGATCCCTGTTATAGATGAAACAACGCTAGTTAGTGCAATATAGCCTATCTGATCCCCAAAGTCTATTTTTAACACAAACATCAAAAATAAGATAAAGGCAGATATAACAACCAGCTGAAAGGTTATTGCAGCCCCCATTGAAGCTATGATCATCTTTGCTTTGTGCATAGGTGTCATATTCATTCTTGCTCCCTGATTCGAGAGATTCCCTTGTAGTGCGGTAACCTCTTTTAACCCACTAAAGCTTCCATAAAGGCACGCCATAGCAATCAGAGCGTAGAAATAGTTCACAACTGTATTTGGTTCTGACTTACTTGCTGGAATTGTTTCAAGGTAGTCCTCTCTCTCCGATACACTTTCAATCAGTCCTTCCTGAATGGCATTAGGGTTTTCGCTGATGATTGTTGTAATGGTAGAAGTCGTTTGTGTAAAATCATCGAGAAATCCTTTAACAATAGTTTGATATATACCGGATTCTTTTACGATAAAATTCATTCCATCATCAAAATGTATATATCCTTTAATATTACCTTCTTCCAATAGCTTATTAGCATCAGCCTCAGTGGTGTAGCTAGCATCTAAGAAGTCTGGAACGGCATCTACAAGCTCAACAAAGGCTGGATTAGCTTTTAGCTCCTCATTGTCAACAATGCCCACCTTGATTCTTTCAAAGTCCTCAGCAACTGAGAGATTTGAGAAGGCAAAATTAAATAAGACAGACAATACGATAGGAAATATCAAGGTCCAAAACACAGTTTGTTTATCTCTTAAAATACAAATTAATCTATATTTATATACATGAAACATCTAGAAATCCCCCCTTATGCTTGATCTCTGAGCTCTTTACCAGTTATCTCAAGGAATACGTCATTTAAAGTAGGAGGTTCGGAATAAATTCTGCCTACTTCGATGTCATTGTTCCTTAGATACTCTAGCACTGCTCCAAGATTGTTCTTGCCCTTGCTAGATTTAGCTATTAACATATTTTCCTTATACTCTACTGAAACGATATTTGGCAGATTTCTAATCCCATCCAGGCTGTCATTGTCAAACCCCAATATTTCAAGTGTTAGCGTTTCTCCAGTGTTGATCATTCCCACTAGCTCATCCTTAGTTCCTGAAGCGATTATTTTACCTTTGTCCATTATGGCTATTTCAGTGCAAATCTCCTCTACTTCCTCCATATAATGTGAAGTATAAACAATGGTAGCGCCATCTCTATTGAGTTGTTGTATCCCTTCTAATATCTTCTTTCGGCTTTGAGGATCCACCGCAACTGTCGGTTCATCTAAAATAATCAATTTAGGCTTATGGGCTATGCCACATGCGATATTTAATCGTCTAAGCAAACCCCCACTGAGTTTCTTCGGAAGGAAGTTTCTAAAATTGTTAAGTTCAACAAAATCTATAGCTTCCTCTACAAGCTCTTTCCGCTTTTTCTTATCAGATACGTACATCCCACAAAAGTAATCAATGTTCTCATATACAGTTAACTCATCAAATACTGCAACATTCTGCATGATGATACCAATATCTCGTTTTATGTCATATGCATCAGGTGTCATGGGCTTTCCATAGATTTCAATAGAACCCTTGTCATACTTTAATAGGGAAAGTATGCAATTTATAGCTGTCGTCTTCCCTGATCCATTAGGACCTAACAAACCAAAAACTTCTCCTTCCTTCACCTCTAAGTTAAAATGGAAC
>JAAZEK010000087.1 GCA_012512335.1 Clostridiales bacterium
CCGCAGCGGTTACATCTACCATGGACGAATATTAGAAGTTGCAGCTGGTGCACGAGCAGCCGGGCTGGAATTTTAAAGGAGGGAAACAGATGGACCGTATAGATGCCAGTACATTGGATTTAAAAGACAGAGTGGTTAGCATCAACAGAGTTTCCAAGGTTGTTAAGGGTGGACGTAATTTCCGATTTAACACTGTAGTAGTTGTCGGAGATGAAAACGGACATGTTGGTGTTGGCGTTGGAAAAGCAACAGAGATTCCAGAAGCCATTCGTAAGGGCACAGAAGATGCCAAAAAACATTTAATCAAGGTACCTATCGTTAATACAACAATTCCTCATGAGATCAATGGCCGATTTGGTGCAGGAAGTGTTTTGATGATGCCAGCTAAGGAAGGTACCGGAGTTATAGCCGGTGGACCTGTTCGTGCGGTACTGGAATTGGCCGGTATTAGTGATATTAGAACTAAGTCATTAGGTTCCAACAACCCACGAAATATGATTAATGCTACTATCAATGGACTTGCAAGCCTTAAGACCATTGAAGATGTTGCCAAATTACGAGGCAAAACCGTTGAAGAGATACTAGGTTAGGAGGGAACTTACAATGGCGAAGCTGAAAGTTACCCAAACCAGGAGCACCATAGGTCGTATTAAAAACCAAATTGCTACTATGGAAGCCCTTGGATTAAAAAAGATTGGTTCTTTTAAGATACATGATGATAATGCTGTTATAAAAGGCATGATAGAGAAAGTGAAGCATCTTGTTACTGTTGAAGAAATCGAAGGATAAAGGAGGTGCAACCCTATGAAATTACATGAATTACAGCCGGCAGAAGGTTCGGTGAAAACTCCTTTAAGAAAAGGCCGAGGCCCAGGCTCCGGTTTAGGGAAAACATCTGGTCGAGGTCACAAAGGTCAGAAGTCCAGAAGTGGCGGCGGAGTAAGGCCAGGATTTGAAGGCGGACAAATGCCTTTAACCAGACGATTGCCCAAACGAGGATTTACTAATATATTTGCCAAGGTTTATTCTCTAGTTAATGTTAGAGATTTGGATGAGTTCGAAGAGGGTACTATCGTTACACCCCAGATATTGCAGGAAGCTGGCCTGATTAAAAAACAAAATGATGGAGTTAAGATATTGGGAGAAGGCGAGATTAGCAAAAATCTTACCGTTCAGGCTCATAAATTCAGCAAATCTGCCAAGGAGAAGATTGAAGCCTCAGGCGGAAAGGCAGAGGTGATATAAATGTGGGAAACCATTAAGAATGCCTGGAAGATAGAGGACCTAAGAAAGAAAATATTGTTTACCCTGGTTATGCTTTTAGTCTATCGTGCAGGAAGTTTTGTACCAGTACCAGGCATTGATGTTTCCTTGTTTAGTTCAGTTATTGAGGAAGGTGGGCTACTAGGGTTCTTCAATATTATTTCCGGTGGTGCATTTGCCAATTTCACTATATTTGCAATGTCTATTACCCCATATATCAACTCCTCTATCATTATGCAGCTTTTAACTGTAGCTATTCCTAGTTTGGAAAGATTGTCTAAAGAAGGAGAAGAAGGCAGAAAGAAAATTGCCCAGTATACCAGATACTTTACGATAATTTTAGCTTTTGTTCAAGCTTTTGGTATTACCTATGGTTTGGCAAGAACTTCAGGAGCATTACTCCAAAATAATTTTTGGTCATATTTGGTTATTTCCTTGACTTTAACAGCAGGTACTGCATTCTTAATGTGGATGGGGGAACAGATTACTGAAAAAGGTATTGGAAATGGAATTTCCCTAATTATTTTCACCAGTATTATTTCAAGAGCACCTATAGCAGTGATTCAGTTATTTAGAATGGCTTTCCAGACTAATGAAATCAGCCCACTGTTGCTACCAATCATACTTGTATTTATGTTAGCGCTTATAGCTGGTGTTATCTTTATTGATCTAGGTCAGAGGAGAATTCCAGTTCAGTACTCCAAAAGAGTAGTGGGCAGAAAGATGTACGGCGGACAAAGCACACATATACCAATGAAGGTTAATTCCTCAGGCGTGCTTCCAATTATTTTTGCCGTATCAATATTGGCTGTTCCACAAACCATTGCACAGTTTATGTCTCAAGACAGCGGGTTTGTTGTTTGGGTTACAAAATGGTTTAGCCAGAATAGCGCTCTGTATGCCATCCTATATGCCCTGATGATTATATTCTTCACATATTTTTATACACAGATTAGCTTTAATCCCGTGGAGATTTCGAATAATCTTAAGCAATATGGTGGTTTTGTACAAGGAATCCGTCCTGGAAGACCTACTTCGGATTACTTGATGAAGATTTCCAACAGACTAACGCTAGTAGGGGCGGTCTTTTTGGCACTAGTTGCTATTTTGCCCATAATAGTTTCTGCAATTACAGGCGTTGGTATGTCGTTTGGCGGAACTGCTGTATTAATTGTAGTTGGTGTTGCTCTGGAAACATCCAAGCAATTGGAGTCTCAGATGCTGATGCGACATTATAAAGGCTTTTTGAGTTAAGGAAGCGTTATAATGATTATTCTAAAATCTAGTAAAGAATTGGAAATAATGCGGGAGGCTGGCAAAATAACCGCTGGTGCCCTGCATGTGGTAGAGCAGCAAATACGGCCTGGGGTAACTACAGCATACCTTGACAGGTTAGCTGAAGAATATATATTAA
>JAAZEK010000088.1 GCA_012512335.1 Clostridiales bacterium
AACTATGGAAATGGCTGCAAAAAATTATGTAAAATATACAGGAGCAACTATTTCAGAAGTCGTTAAAATGGCGTCAGAAAATCCTGCTAAAGCTGTTGGAATATTTAATGAGGTAGGCTCCTTGAAATCAGGTAAGTTGGCCAATATCATCCTACTTGATGATGCTCTAAATGTTCGCAGGGTCTATCTGCACGGAGCACTTGCAGTAGACAAAGCCAATAACACACAGCGAATGGGTATTCAATAAATCTGCAACTTTAGGAAATTGCTTTGTCGTTGCTGCCGCTATTCTCGTCTAGCTGATAGCTAATCTTATCGTTCATTCACTTGTTGAAATGGACACGTTTAACCTCCAACAAATTATCTGAACAATAGATAAAATTTCTAGTGAACTTATTTGTGATTTATTGTATACTGTTTTTAGTAACTATAAAAGAGATTTGTCCTTGTTGGGAGTAGATGTAGTAGAGTAAAATAATTTAGATACACTAAAAGGGAGGACAGCAAAATGATAGATAATAACCTATCGGCAAACGAAAAATACCATCGTGCGAAACAATGGGAGATTGCATTATTTTCATTAAACAACTCAGCGTCAAATTTGTATTTATTCGCTTTCGGTTTTTTAACCTATTACTCAACGGGTATTGCTGGTTTAACAACATTTATGGTTGGCAATCTATTAGGTGCAGTACGCCTATTTGATGGCTTAATTGATCCGACCATCGGGATTATCATGGACAAGGTTGATACAAAATATGGCCGTTTTCGACCCATTATGGCATTGGCAAATATTGCACTTATTCTATCATACCTGATTTTATTCAATACTCATCGATTTAAAGGTGTTGCAATGATTGCAGTTTATGTCTTTGCTTTATTTTTCCATAAGATAGGTTATTCATTCCAGCAAACAGTTACTAAAGCAGCACAGCCGGCATTAACAAACGACCCTTCACAGCGACCGATGTTTTCTGTGTATGATACAATTTTTAGTTCCATAGGAGTGTTTGCTCTGGGACAAGCTTTTGTCTCCAATATTTTAGCCCCTCGTCATGGAAATGAATTTAACTTACCATTTTATAGAGAATTAATCATGGGAATCTGCATTGTTTCTGCCATTTTAACTATCTTGGCCATGATTGGAATTTCACGTAAAGACAACAAAGAATACTTTGGCTTAGGCGAAGAAGGAACTGAAACAAAAACTGTAAACGACTACCTGAATATCGTCAAAGGAAACAAACCTTTGGTGACCCTTGCATTATGTGGTGGTCTGATGAAATTTATGGCACAGTTAATCGCAGACCAAGCATTTCTGGTGATTTTATTTGGTATTATTTTAGGCAACTATGCAATTTCAGGTAAAATGGCATTGTACCAAATTATACCTAACTTACTTATAGTTTCCTTATTTACTCGTTTGGCTACTAAGCGTGACTTAAAAACATCTTATACTACTTCCGTTCTACTGCTTGTTGCTTCTATTTTGCTAATGTCCTTTGTGTTATTAACCTCCAAAGATACAACACAGATCTTTGTTAACGGTGGCTTTTATACTATTTTGTTTACAATTGGTTATATCGGCATGAAGATGTTTGCATCCTATCCAACATCAATTGTATTAACCATGGCAGCAGACATTACTGACTACGAGACTGCCCGTTCAGGACGGTTTGCTTCCGGCTTGATTGGGACAATTTTCTCATTAACCGACTCAATCGCATCCTCACTGGTGCCTATCATAATTGGCCTTGTCGTAGCAGGAGTAGGTTTTGCTGATGCCTATCCGGAGGCGACAGAACAACTAACACCAGCTTTATTTAAAGGCGGTATGATTCTATTGGTCGCTATACCGATAGTCGTACTACTTCTTACCTTGTTCTTGATCCGAAAATATCCTTTGGATCGCAAAACAATGGAAGGAGTTCAAGCAACCATCGCTGCAAAAAAAGTGGCTAAAACGAAGACCTGAGTAGCAAGCACAAATATTGAGTTTTTTAGTTGGAATTATTATAATGTTACTGCTCACTGGGAAATCAAAATAATAAATATATTCCAGTCGCTGTTGCCATCACGAATCAATCTAGAGCTCATATCAGCTGAAAATACTACACTTTCCAAACTCACTGCGTTCAGACAGTGAAAGGTGCTTAACGCATTTTCTGCTGATATTCGCTAAGATTGATAATCGTTCCTGCAAAGGCTCATTCCATATGATTTATTATTTTGGTGTGAACATTAACAAGGTCCTTCATGTAGGTAAATATTGGTTGTAATGGAGCAAAGGTATCTATATACTAAAGGTATAAGAAAAAGCCTGATGGGAGGTACCTATGTCTATTTATAGAAAGAGATCTCGACGTCCTTGGCAACGCTTTTATGTAGTTAGCCTAAACAGACTTATTTTATCAGCAATTATTTTTTTGTTAACAGTAGCGGTGGTGATTCTTTTGCTTCTTAATTTTTCTCAGTCTGCAAAGCAATACAGGGCAGATCAAATACCTACAGAGCACTTGTCCATATATTTTGAGATAGAAAAGAGTATGGGTGTACCTTGGTATTATCTAGCTTCTATTGATAAGGCAGAAAAGCTCTCTCCAGAGGAAATATCCAAGGAGCGTTCCTCTGGCATAGCATTGCACTTAACAGGAATAAGTAGCGAAGAGCAATTGCCTGACCTTCTGACCAGTTATAACGATAATAAGGCTTTTATTCGAAGGGTAGAAAGGGAGATTGAGCACTTCACCTATTTGCGAAGGATTTGTGATAATAAAGTTTTTCCCTTTGCAACCAATGCGGAGTACACATATGAAGATGGCTACGGCGATAGCCGTTCATATGGTGGAAATAGGAGTCATGAAGGTATTGATTTAATAGCAGATACAGGTGTGCCTATTCTATCTGTATGTGATGGTGTAATAGAGCAAGTAGGATGGCTTGAGTTAGGCGGTTATCGAATAGGAATTCGAGGACAGGATAATGTTTATTACTATTATGCCCACCTATCTCGTTATGATGGAAAACCGAAAGTGGGCGATAAGATTAAAAAGGGTCAGCTTATTGGCTATGTTGGTGACACAGGATATGGTTCAGAGGGTACTACAGGGGAGTTTGAGCCCCATCTGCATTTTGGAATGTATTATGGTAAGGAAAACAAGCTGAAGGCTTTCAACCCTTTCCCATTTTTACAGTTATGGGAGAGGTAGATAAGGAGGAATTATCAATGATTAGTAATAGAATGAGTAAAGGTGTGGAGCGAGCACCTCATCGCTCCTTATTAAAAGGAATGGGCTATACCGATGAAGAGCTTAGCCGGCCAATTATAGGTGTTGTCAATGCAAAAAACGATGCTATTCCTGGTCATATGCATTTAAATCAAATAGCAGAGGCGGTTAAAACCGGGATTCGCATGTCAGGTGGCACCCCTATAGAAGTACCATGCATCGGGGTTTGCGACGGTATTGCAATGAACCATATAGGTATGAATTATTCTCTGCCTTCACGGGAATTGGTAGCTGATAGTGTTGAATCCATGGCAGAGGCTAATGCCTTTGATGCTATGGTTCTCATTCCTAATTGCGATAAAATTGTACCTGGTATGTTAATGGGAGCAGCAAGGGTAAATATTCCCTCAGTTTTTGTTAGTGGTGGCCCTATGCTAGCTGGTCGTCGAAAGGGGAAGGTGCTGGATCTAACCACAATGTTTGAAGCTGTAGGCTCCGTTCATGCAGGAACTATGACAGAGGATGAGATATATGATATGGAAAACTATGCTTGTCCAAGCTGTGGAGCCTGCTCTGGTATGTTCACAGCCAATTCGATGAATTGTCTCACGGAGGTATTGGGTATGGGTTTGCCTGGAAACGGAAGTATCCCAGCTGTTTATGGTGAGAGGATCCGTTTGGCTAAGGAAGCTGGTATTAAGGTTATGGATGTATTGAAAAAAAATCTTCGTCCTCGCGATATCATGACCATGGAAGCATTTGAAAATTCTTTAACAGTAGACATGGCCCTAGGTTGCTCTACAAACTCTATACTACATCTGCCAGCAATTGCCCATGAGGCAGGAGTTTCAATAAATCTTGACATTGTCAATGACATCAGTGGAAGGACACCTAACCTATGCAAGTTAAGCCCTGCTGGGCCTTATCATATGGAAGATTTATATCAAGCAGGTGGCGTACAAGGAGTAATAAAGGAGCTGGCATCTAAGGGTTTACTTAACATAGATCGTCCAACAGTAAGCGGAGATACAATAGGCGAAATTGCAGACAAAGCAGAAATTTTTGATCGGGATATAATCCGTCCTATAGACAATCCATACAGTAAAACTGGAGGCATAGCAGTTTTAAGAGGAAATTTGGCACCAGATGGAGCTGTTGTAAAACGCTCTGCAGTAGCACCTGAGATGATGGTACATCAAGGTCCTGCCAGGGTATTTGAATCCGAGGAAGCTGCATATGATGCTATATTAAACGGAAAAGTACAGAAGAAGGATGTCATAGTTATCCGCTATGAAGGACCAAAGGGTGGTCCAGGTATGAAAGAGATGCTATCACCTACGGCAGCAATTGCTGGCATGGGAATGGATAAGGATGTAGCACTACTTACAGACGGACGATTCTCTGGTGCAACAAGAGGAGCCTCCATTGGACATGTTTCCCCAGAAGCTATGGCAGGCGGGCCTATTGCCGTAGTGGAGGAAGGGGATATTATATCTATAAATATTCCAGAAGGTAAGTTGGATGTTCTGCTGGAGGAATCAGAATTGAAGGATAGATTAGAGAAGTGGACAGCTCCTGAGCCTAAGATTACTAAAGGCTATCTGGGACGCTATGCCAGAATGGTGACATCTGCGAATACTGGAGCGATACTAGACTAGTATTTAAAAAGGCAACCAATATGGCTGCCTTTAAATCCTCCTTCACAGGGGAATCATGCTTAAGTAAATGTTTGAACAGTATATCTTATAATCTAGCTCCTGCTGCCTTGTCAACAAATACATAAAGGTTGGGATGGAGTTGCAGGATGGACGCTGGAACTTCTGGAGTTACTGGTCCCTGTAAGGCCTTCTTCATAATTTCCGCCTTGTCTCCACCTTTGGCAAATAGAAGGATTTTTCTAGCTTGCATGATGGTTTTGATACCCATGGATATAGCTTGACGAGGTACCTGATCCTCGTTTTCAAAGAATCGAGAGTTGGCTTGGATGGTGCTTTGTGTTAAATCGGTTAACTGGGTTACCGAACCAAAGGGGGTACCTGGTTCATTAAAGCCAATATGGCCGTTATGACCGATACCTAGAACCTGCAAGTCGATACCACCGGCGTCAGTAATTCGCTCTTCGTAATTTTTACATTCTGCTTCCAGGTCTTCGGCGTTTCCATTAGGAAGAGAAACATTTTCCGGTGGAATATCGATGTCCTTAAATAAGTTTTCCTGCATGAAGTAATAATAGCTGCAGGGATGCTCTTGGGGAATACCTACGTATTCATCCAGGTTGTAAGTTCTAACCTGGGAGAAGCTTAGCTCGTCGTTACGATAGCTTTTTACCAAATTACGATAAAGGCCTATGGGAGTGGAGCCGGTAGCTAGTCCTAAAACCGTGTTAGGTTTTTCTTTGATTTGTTGGATGATTTCTTGTGCGCCCTTTTGATCGCATTCTTCTGTTGTTCCAATAAACAAATGCATCTTAATAACCTCCTAGTAGTAATGAAATTCTACTATTGTTATATCATAAAAGAAAACCCAATGAAAGGGGAAGACTAAAAGTATTAGGCAGGAGTTTTATAGAAGCTATACGAGGGGAGAAGTGTATTAAATGAAATTAAATGAATTTGTCGATGATCTTAGGGAAGAAATCATATCATCTGTACAGGATATTGTCAGAATTCCCAGTGTGAAAGGGCAGGAACAGCCTAGTAAGCCTTTTGGAGAAGAGGTGGACAAGGCCTTGGTTAGCACCTTAGCTTTGGCAGAAAAGCTGGGTTTTCAGGTGAAAAATATAGATGGCTATGCTGGTCATGTGGAGTTTGGCGAAGGCCAGGAAACCATGGGTATTCTAGGTCATTTGGATGTTGTGCCTGAAGGAAGCGGTTGGACCTATCCGCCATATGAAGCCAGGATAGTAGATGGGAAGATGTATGGAAGAGGCACTTCCGATGATAAGGGTCCTACTATTGGTGCTCTTTATGCCATGAAGGCAGTTATGGAATCTGGACGAAAGATGAAGAGAAAGGTCAGGCTAATATTGGGTACAGATGAAGAAAGTGGCTGGAAGGATATGGAGGTTTACTTTCAAAGGGAAGCCATGCCTGATTTTGGAGTTACTCCAGATGGAAATTACCCTGTTATTAATGTAGAAAAGGGGATTCTAACCTTCACTCTAAGGAAATCTTTTTCTCCCGATGATTGTCCTGCTGTAAAAATTAGATCAATAACAGGGGGGCATCGGCCTAACATGGTGCCAGATGAGTGTAGCTGCTGCTTCTCTCCTACAGGAGACCAAGATAAAATATTGGCACACCTCCATAGTATGCAGCAGTTCTCTGATTATGAGCTTAGTGCTGGATTTTGCGAGGACAAGGGAATTGAAGTGACTGCCAAAGGAGTTTCCGCTCATGGCAGCACACCAGAAAAGGGACGCAATGCTATTGCTCACATCCTGGCTTTTCTAAGTACTTTGGGCATGGGAAACAGTGAAATGGAACGGTTTCTACTCTTCCTGAATAATCAAATAGGAAGTGATACCACAGGAGCAGGCTTGAACCTAGATCTTGACGACCAGGTATCTGGAAAATTAACCCTTAATCTAGGCACAATTAATCTAGATGAAAGCCAAGGTGAAGCGGTAATCAATATACGTTATCCAGTATCCTTTAGCTACGAGCAAATTACAGACAAAATTATAAGAGCTTTGGAAGGGACTGGGGTAGAGGTAGAATTTGGCAGTCATAATGCGCCGCTTCATGTACCAGAAGAAGGTTTTTTGATTGAGACCTTAAAGCAGGTCTATACCGAACAAACTGGTCAAGAAGCTAAAGCTTTGACTACCGGTGGTGGAACTTATGCCCGGGCTATAAAAAATGCTGTTGCCTTTGGGGCTCAGTTTCCTGGTAGACCTGAAGTTTTCCACGAAAAAGATGAATATATTTTCATTGAGGATTTGATTCTTCATACCAAGATTTATGCCCATGCCATTGCTGCTCTTTGCTGTGAGTAATGTAAGGGTAGGTTTATTTGTATATTATGATTTCAAATTTAAAGGAGGCGAGCAAATTGAAGCTGACAGGAGCGCAAGTTTTAATTGAATGCTTGAAGGAACAGGGAGTAGATTTGATATTTGGGTATCCGGGAGGAGCAGTTTTACCTATTTATGATACCCTATTTAACACAGAGGAGATTACGCATATTCTAACAGCCCATGAGCAAGGAGCTGCCCATGCAGCTGATGGATATGCCCGAGCTACAGGAAGACCAGGGATTGTTTTGGTTACGTCAGGGCCTGGAGCTACTAATACGGTAACTGGAATTGCCACCGCTTATATGGACTCTGTACCCTTAGTGGTTATTTGTGGTCAGGTAACTGGCAATTTATTAGGTAGAGATTCCTTTCAAGAGGTTGATATTGCTGGTATTACCATGCCTATTACTAAGCACAATTATATTGTGAAGGACCCAGCCCGGTTGCCCCATGTTATTAGAGAGGCTTTCGATATAGCAACCAGCGGTCGTCCCGGCCCAGTTGTTATTGATATCCCAAAGGATGTTCAAACAGCAGAAATTGACTATCAGCCAAATGATCACCAGGAAATGGAATGGAAAACTCGACACAAATGGGTAGAGCAAGCGGAGTTCAATCCAGAAAACTTTGAAAAAGCAGAAGAACTAATAAATGAGTGTTCCAACCCAGTTATATATGCTGGAGGAGGCATTAATATTTCCGGGGCCCAAAAAGAGTTACTGGAATTTGCGATGAAGATTAAAGCTCCAGTATGTGCCTCACTTATGGGAATGGGAGGTTTCCCAGGTGATCACCCTTACTTTTTAGGTATGGTTGGTATGCATGGAACAAGATATGCAAATTACGCTGTGTCTCAACGTCATTGTCTTATAGCTATAGGAGCCCGCTTTAGTGATCGGGTTATAAGTAAGGCTGAAACCTTTGCTAAGAATGCACGTATCATTCATATTGATATAGACCCTGCGGAAATAAGTAAGAATATTACAGCTCATATTCCTCTATGTGGTGATGTAAAGAGCATGTTAGTTGAGCTAACTGAGAGAGTAAATGAGAGAACTGAAAATGGATGGAATGAGCAGATTCAGAAGTGGAAGGAAGACTATCCACTGAAATATAAAGGTCGAAGTTCACTAAATCCTCAATATGTAATTGAAAAGTTATATGAACTGACAGAAGGAAAAGCTATTATTACCACAGAGGTAGGACAAAATCAGATGTGGGCAGCCCAATACTATAAATACTCTGAACCACGAAGCTTTATTACTTCTGGTGGTTTAGGCACTATGGGATTTGGCCTGGGAGCAGCTATTGGCGCAGCCATGGGGAAACCTGATCGCAAAGTGGTTAACATTGCTGGAGATGGAAGCTTTAAGATGAACTCCACAGAGCTGGCTACGGTTTCAAAATACAAAGTGCCCATTATTCAGCTGGTACTAAATAATCATACCCTAGGCATGGTACGACAATGGCAAGACCTCTTTTTCCAAGGACGGTTTTCCCAGACCACATTAGGTCCAGATGTAGACTTTCTTAAGCTGGCAGATGCCTATGGGATTAAAAATTATCGTATTACCAACAATGAGCAGGCGGAGGAAATTTTAAGAGAAGCTATTGCTCTTAATGAACCAGTGCTGGTGGAGTGCGATATAAGCCGTGATGAAAAGGTATATCCGATGGTAGCCCCAGGATCTGATATAGATGATTTGATTGACTAAAATAATTTTTAAATTAACAACCATTTTTTACTTGGATTGACTCATCACCAAATGATAAAACTAGAATTAAGCTTTATTTAAAAGCTAAGATGATAGGAAGGTGATGCGGTTTGAAAAAAGTATTCTGTGTTATATTAGTTGGTCTAATGTTTGTTTTAATACCCTTTCAAGGATTTGCTCATGGAAATTCCAAGCCCGAAATAGTAAGCAAGGTGGATGAGGGTTCCAATAAATATATGAATTGGAACTTAACTACTCCTCAATTAAAGGGCTTGGAAAATCGGAAGGTTGAGAAAAGCATCAATAAGCAATTTAAAAATGATGTCAACAGCTTTAAAAAAGAAGTGCTGAAGATGGCAAAGGAAGCATATAAGGAGTCCCAGGAAACAGAATATCCATTTACTCCTTTTGAGGCTTATACTGCCTATGATGTGCACTTTCTAAATCCGAAATTATTAAGCTTGACAATCGATATGTATCAGTTTACCGGTGGAGCCCATGGACTTACAGTCAGAAAGGCTTATAACTATAACCTAGAAACAGGTAAACAGCTGGGATATCAGGACCTTTTCGAGGATTGTGATTATAAGAGTATTATTATTGCCAGGGTAAGCGAGGAAATTCAAAGGAATCCGGAAATATACTTTGATGATGCCTTAGAGACTGTAAAGAAA
>JAAZEK010000089.1 GCA_012512335.1 Clostridiales bacterium
AATCATAGGAAGGGACGGGTTTCCCTGATTTAACATAAAACTCATCCGATGCATACACATAACCCGTACCTATCTCAGAACGAAAGTACCCCTGCCACTTTTCGATTTGATCCACGACTTCTGCTGCTTGAGCTGATGTAAACGCTTGTACTATGTCAAGATTTTCTCTATGACCAGTTAAGCCTACAGGAACTACAGCAACAGATTGTATGGAATGACGTAACTTCCACAAATCCTCAAGAGTACGATCAAGCTCTACACCATCATTCCATTCTGGACAGAGTACAATCTGGGTATGTAGCTGAATTCCCCCATCTGCCATGTCCTTTAGATACTTTAGCACATCACCAGCGAATCTGTTATTAAGCATTCTTTTTCGAAGCTCTGGGTTGGTGGTATGCACAGAAACATAAAGAGGACTAATGTGCTTATCTATTATGCGATTCACATCGCAATCCGAAAGATTGGTCAGAGTAATATAATTGCCGACTAAAAAGGAAAGACGCCAGTCATCATCCTTGTAATATAGACTGTCTCGCATTCCTTCCGGAAGCTGATCCACGAAGCAAAAAACACATTTGTTTCTACATACTCGTTGATGATCCATGAGATCATGCTCAAATTTTAACCCAAGATCCTCTCCAGCTTCCTTCTCCAGCTCGATTTCCCATTCTTCTTCTCCATCTGCTTTGAGTACTAGAAGTAGCAGTTCTTCACTTTCCATCCATTCGATGTAATCTATTACATCTATAATAGGAGTTCCATTGATCTCCATCAATGTATCTCCCTCGGCCAGCTGTAATTCCTCAGCTATTGAGCCTTGTTGAACCTCTATAATTTTATGACCCTTTATATCCATAGGGGGTCCCCCCTCGGTTTTCTATTATTGTAATCTGTCTTTAGTACCAGATGCTAATCAATCTTGCATACTCATTATCTGCTATTACGCCCTTCAAGTCAAGAAAAATCAGTCTAGTCCTTCAAAGAATTCTCTCTGATTTGTAGGTTTTCCTTTACTTCCTTCACCAAAGCTAAGAACTTTGTATAGGTTTTTCGAATTCCCCAAATGGTAAGAGGTCTACCTAGAGATATCAGTCCAAACTTCCGAGTTGCAAGACCGCCAATTGATGTGACTGGATGCAGTTCTACCAAGGCATTTATAAGCTTAAAGTCACTTTGATCCATACCGCATGCATTAAGATAGCTTCTCATAGCTGGAATCACTATAGTCTTAACATTTTTCATACCAATTATATAAATATCCCAGCCTAGAGCATCCCGCCCCATGAATACTGGGGTTCCCAATTTGTGATTATCCATCTTATCATAAAAGGGTACCTTTGCAAACTCTGAAGGAGAAGGAACTCGATCATCAGGCAAATATCCCAGATGTATGGATGCACAAGTAACGGAGGTGTGAGCACCTCCGTAGCAGCAATAGAATAACTTCATTTTTCTTTCTCCGTTCTTTTTATACACTTTGGATAGCTCTCGTAAAACCACTTTGTAAAAAGTCTTTCCTTAAGCTTATGATTTGAAAAACATGAATTTTGTAGAAGTAAAGGCATGAGTCCATCCAAGCTTTCAGTGGAGATGAGATGGACGGGCTCAGAGATACTAAATATATCACTGATATGTTGTATCGCCCGAACCACCATTCCTCCATGTCGTCTGCAACCCAGGCTGTAAACCTCGGAAAATTGGTCATCCATGCCTACATAAATAAGGTTTCCAGTTTGTTTACCATATCGACTACATAGCTCATATTGTTCGGCAATCCACTCGGCAGGCGGGAGCCTGTCTTTAGGATATAAACCAGTATGCAAGGCTGCCGTGGTATAAGCTGCGTAGGTTCCCCAATAGCTGTAGTAGACAATTCGCATCAGATACCTCCCAAAACCATATATTAATATGAAGCTAGCTTCTTTCTACTTTCTACTGGTCTACTGCTCTACTTTCCACCTTTGAATTTAGAACGTAACTCTTTTCCTCCCATACTTATGAACAGAAAAGCTACTACACCGATAACCACAATTACCAGAAGCCAAACTATTCCACTTCTGCCACCTGATCCTTCAGACTTTGACTCAGCTTCCTGATTTATTGGTTTTATGTCAATTTCCTTGTCTTTCCCCTTATTATTCCTGTTATTCTTAGCATTCTTATCATTCTTGTTATCTTTATCCTTTGTTTCTTCTCCAGTTTCCTGGGAGTGTTCCTCAACCTTCCCACCATACATGGCTTTTGAAACTACTTCTGCCATATATGCTGAAGATTTCTGTGCTGCTTCCTTGGTGGTCTCATGGGTGCCCATCTCAAAAAGTAGAGAACGTGGTGATAGCTCTTGATTGTATCCACCTTTGCCAATGAAAATGTCCTTTATTAAACCTGGAAAGGTCTTATCCGCCACAGATTTTAGCTTTTTTGCCAACTCTTCATTGGCATCTCGATTTTGATTACGTCTGCCCAATACAATTCTTATGGCACTCATGTTCTCGCCGTCTACCTTTGTAACATAGTGATCTTTAGGTACGGCATCCCTATGGATATCAAAAACCGCTTGTACCGGCATATTTTCCTTTATTAGCCTTATAGCTGTTTGCCGCGAACGCCTATAAGCACCTGCATCATGCGGGTCATGCACTTCCTTACTGAACACTGCACGAATGCCTTTCTTCTCCAGATTATCAGCAAATGATTGGGCTACCTCATTGATGCCACCATCGCCTTCGGTGCTCTCCTCCCCATCTGATGGAACATAAGATTCAGAATTGTGAGTGCAATAGAGCAATATGCTACCATCCTGCTGCTGTGCAACTTCTATATAATCATTTAAAGAAACTGTAGGTAAGCTAATCTCACCTTCCAGTCTTGTATAAGCTTCCCGCTTTTTGCTATCTACCTTCGTCACGATATAATGCTTGTTATCCCCGCTAATATATTCGTCGCCTACTGAAATCTCACGTGCCATGACAGTTAGCTCTTTTTTGTTCTCATCCATTAGGGTGAAATAACCAGGATCAGATTCAAACCAATCATCGGCTAATGCAGTACCAGGGATTATAGTAAGCAATAGTAAAACCAGCATAAGCCCCCAAGTCATTAACTTTTTCATGGTTTCTCCTCCTTATTCCAATCATATTCTATTACCTTTGCTTTGCTTTTTTCTTCAACCTCTGACCAATCCTCTATTGTGTTTAAAGTGTCTACATCATTACCAGCGTTCATCCACTCTTCATTTGAAGCATCAGCTTTCTGATTGAATTCACCAAGCTGCTCATCTGCACCAATATCTTTACTAAACTCAGTAACAAACTCGCCGTGGTCGAATTTCATATGCTTCTTGTCGGTTCCACCCTGTAGTTTTTCTCGTAACTCACCAACTATCTCTGCCAACATAACTGCAAGGAATCCAGAAATAACAACTGCATCCAGAGCTCCGCCAGTACCTAAACGAATTGGAGCAGGAATCCCTCTAACCATATTTACAATTCCCTGAGCCAAATCCGCTAATAGAACACCCATGATGCCTGCAATAAATGATGCCCTTCGAGAACGTCCAAATAAGTATGCTGTAACACCTGCAATTATTCCATAAGCATAATTAGGATCAAACGGCATGGTTTCGGGTTCATGGGGCATTATTCTCCCCGCCAAATAAATGGCCAATCCAGCTACCAATGAAGCTAATACGGACCTGACCTTTTCTTTTGTCGTCCCTGCCTTAATAAATAAATAGACAGCTAGAATAAGGGGCAGGATAGCACCACCAATATTAATAGAGAAGCGCTCTCCCAAGTCAATATCTGGTAGCAAACCACCAACAAATATTCCAGCCATAAAGAGTAAAGCAGTTTTGTCGTTTAGTCGCATCCTGTCCAGAACT
>JAAZEK010000090.1 GCA_012512335.1 Clostridiales bacterium
CCACCTCGCTTAGATGACAAAACGCAGTTAAGTCTTTAAAAAATTCCCGATACTTTGCTATAGCAAATAGGTAGTAAGATAGATCCCAGGACAGAGTCTGACTCAATGAAAAAAGAACAGTTACCAAGGATAGAAAAATACCGACACTTACCTCTCCGTGTATTGTGTATCCTACCAGCAATAGAATCAGAATAACTGCCATAATCGTGCTAAATATTCCTCCGAATTTCATGATTAAGGTATTTTTAAGTTCATTGCGTAATAGTCCGGTTCGGATGGCAGCATAATTCTGTCTCCATTTTTCATTTATCTTATTTGCAAATCCAAAAAGGTAGCGTTCAAATAGGAAATTACGATAGAGGAGTGCTTCTCCAAGGGGATAGCTTAAGCGATCGAACTCGACATGATCCTGTTCATACTTGTAGCTTGCACTACCTAATTTATAGGAAACAAACATCAGCGGAATTGAAAGCATTAGCATTACTAGACCAATCCACCAAACTTGCATTGATATGACAATAATAACACCAGTGATGCTGATTATAATTTGAAGGAGGGCAACAACATCAGTAAACATATCAAAAAAGCGTTCTTCCATATAAATCATGCTGTTTTGCTTAGCTTTAGTCAGCCGGTGTATAAGCTTCCAGGATTCAGAGGATTCTATATGCACATATTCCAACCGACTAATTTTATCAACATAGGCTACACGTATACGCCGTCGCATATGCATCTGCAGGCGGACACTAGATAACTTTCCCAATGGATTTAGCAACATTGAAGCAACGATTAGCAGGACTAGTAGAATGATTGAGATAATAAGTGAACTGTTAAAGCCTGGTTGGGGATTTAAAGCGATTACTGCATCGATGAATCTTGCTATAGCCAAGGCTTGGAGTGCGGGTATGAGAGCCATACCGAATGCACAAAGTAAATAGAGAAAGCTATAAATAGGGGAAATTTTTATAGGTATCAGTAAACTGTGCCAAATGTGATACCTGTGTTGTGGTGTAAACATTCATTGCCTCCATAAATACCCAAATTTTCCTACTTTTCAAATTGTACCATGAAGTAAACTGATGAACAAGCGAATTTTCTCTTATATATGTTTTATCCTTATGAAGGGTTATTGCTCGCAGTGACTGAGTGCTTTTGGGGTTAACGTAAGAGACGTGTGCTATCCCTATACATTGGTAGTAGATAAAGCACACGCCTTTTTTGTTTGTATTCATTGACAATATAAGTAATAATAAAGATTCCTTATGATCAGCTTTTGACTTAGATGATAAAGCTTTCGATGTCCTTTAGGAAATCTTCACAATCATCATTATAGACTTCAACGATAACTGGTTTGCTTAAATCAAGGCTGAAAATACCCAGGATGGATTTTGCATCAATGACGTGGCGACCGGAACGAAGATCAATTTCATAAGGGTACTTGTTCACGATATTAACAAAATTTTTCACATTCTCTGCCAATGATAGTTTGATATTTACTGTCTTCATAGAAATACCTCCTAAAATATTTTAATACATTTTTACAAGTTTAGTATATCACTACCAAGTAGCAAGTAGCAATACCTTATTCAAAATTTTTAATACAAGCTTAGTTTTCGTTAAAAAATTAGTGAAAACCCACAAAAATTATCTAGTGGTTATATGATTGATGATAGTGGAGATACTATTTTAGATATTGAAAATAAAATAAATCAGGCATTGTATGCTTCAAACGTCAAGATGCTTGATACTCGATAGGAGGAAAGAATTGAAAATAGGAATCCCAAGAGCCTTGCTTTATTCCATCTATCTGCCACTTTGGAAGACTTTTTTGGAAGAATTGGGCCACGAAATTGTGTTATCAAGTAAAACCAACCAGGAAATATTAAATGATGGAGTAAAAAACTGTGTGGATGATGCTTGCCTTCCAGTGAAAATTTTTCACGGTCATGTAATGGACCTCGTAGGGAAGGTGGATCTTATATTAGTTCCTCGTCTTGTTAGTGTACATCCAGGAGAGTTTATCTGTCCTAAATTCATAGGATTGCCTGAGATGATCAAAAATAATCTGCCTAGCATCTCCAATCTTTTAATAATGGATTATAATGCTCATAGTCGCATAGATAAAGCTTATGATGGAATGAAAAAGATGGGGAAAAATTTAGGCGCAAACCTACCTTTAATTCAAAGAGCATTGAATACGGCAAGAAAAAGACAGGATGAATATATTAATCTGCTAGAGAACGGCTCTAGTCCACAGGATCTATTAGATATTAGAAGGGAAAATACCACAACAGTAGAAGCCCGCAGTAATTTGGGTGTCTATTACAAAAGGGGATTAGAACAACAGGAGACGGATCAGGGCAAAGGTGCGGAAGTAATCTCTACGAAAGGCAAGATTGGACTTATAGGTCATCCATACTTGGTTTATGACTCATACATCAATATGAATATCTGTAAAAAGTTAAAAGCCTCAGGCTATGAAGTAGTTTTCCCTGAAAATTGCAGCTTAGAGGAAGTTGATGCGGCCTGCGTAAGGTATCCAAAGAAGCTTTTTTGGAGTTATGGTAAACGCTTATTGGGTAGTGGCTTATCTATGATGGAAGATAAGAGAGTAGAGGGTCTGATTCTCGTCACCAGCTTTGGATGCGGAATAGATGCCTTTATTGATGAACTGCTCATTAGAGCTAACAATAGGGAATATCAAATTCCTTTGACTACGATTACTTTGGATGAGCATACAGGTGAAGCGGGCTTTGACACCAGATTGGAAGCATTTATTGATATGATGGAATGGAGGAATAAATTTGATAATTACCTTTCCCCACATGGGTCGAGTATACATACCAGCCAAGGCCTTGTTCGATGACCTAGGCGTGCAAGTGGTAGTTCCGCCTCCTGTCAGCAAAGAGACTTTGGAAATAGGAACTTGCATTTCACCGGAATCTGCCTGTCTTCCTCTGAAAATTAACTTAGGAAATTATATACAGAGCATGGAAAAAGGAGCAGACACCATTGTGTTAACTGGTAGCTGTGGACCTTGTAGATTTGGTTATTATGGCGTAGTGGAACAGGAGATACTGCAGGATCAAGGCTATAGCATGGATGTGGTTATCCTAGATGCTCCAGGAAAGGATCCGAGAATTTTACTAGAGCGGATTCGTAAAATTTCAGGGAACAGCTCTTGGCCAAAAATTGCAAGAGCCTTTATACAGGCATCCAAAATAGTGGAGAAAACTGATGCATTAATAGATATTTATTTACGAAAAAGACCAAGGGAAGAAGTTAAGGGAGAAACCAATCAGCAACAAAGTAGGTTTGAAAAAGAAGTTTTGGAGTATCATGGCAGTAATGAGATTTTGGACTTCTTAGATGAATGTATGGAAGAAGCGGAAGAAATTCCAGAAGATCCATACATAGATCCCTTGCGTATAGGTTTGGTTGGTGAGATCTATACTTTGATTGAACCCTATGTGAATTTGGATATCGAAAACAAACTGGGGTCCCTAGGAGTTGAGGTCCACCGTGGTATAACCGTAGATGATTGGATAAAAACACATTTATCCATGGATAGGGGATATAAGAAAAAAAGAAAAGCAATGCTGAAAAAAGG
>JAAZEK010000091.1 GCA_012512335.1 Clostridiales bacterium
CTGTACAGTTGCCTGATTTACCAGAGTATGCTGGTATTAAAGGCAGTAATGATAATTGGGTTGTTGCTTATAATCCTGAGTATACTGCTGTTGTTTGGATGGGCTTTGACAAACGGTCTACCGAAAACTACCTGCCACCAGGTTCATCTGGGGGAAATCATACTACGACAATAGCCAAGGAGTTATATGAACATATATATGAAGGGAAAGAATTACCCGATTTTCAAAAACCAGTTGGGATATCAGAAGTGAAGCTGGACAAAAAAGCACTTGAGGAGCAAAAACGAGTGGTGCTAGCTTCTGCCCTAACACCCGATGAATATGTTGTCACCGAATATTTTAAGAGAGGTGCCGAACCTACGGAGCAATCAGACTATTGGGTAGTTCCCAGTTCTCCTTATAATTTTAGCGTAACACTAAATGAAAACGAAAATCCTGTTGTATCATTTGTACCAAGGGAAAGCTTTGCTGTCTATAATATTATGAAAACCACTGGTGAAGGTGGGCAGGCAAGCTTTGTAAATCAGATACAAACTGGAGCTCTGGAACCTGTATATTGGACAGATACGCAGGTATCACCAGGCGAGACATATGGCTACTATGTTATACCTGTACATCCTGAAATGAAGCTAGGTGGAGAAGCCGTTCAAGGCCCTCAAACCGAAGTTATTTACATTGATGTTCCTGCTAAGCCACTGCCTGGACAGGATATATGGGATAATATTTGGGATTGGCTAAATCCAGGTAACAGGCAGGATGATGACAATGAAGATGATAGCAATAATGATGATAATGGAAATAATGATGATATAGATGAAGCATCACCTGAAGGTCCCGAAGAGGACCCTCAGAATGATGCAGATGAGGACACAGTAACTCCAGCTGCATAAAGTCAAGAACATAAAGGTTAATAAACTTAGCTCAATTCGGCCAGCTTTGCTTCTGTTGTTTCACGGCTAATGGTGCTAAGTTTTGTTATATTACAATCTAGTGCCTTCTCATAGTATTTTCGAGCTTCATCTATCTCTCCTCGCTCTTGATGTATAACTCCAACATGGTAAAGAGCATCCAGCAAATCATCCTTTTCCTCTAAAGCTTTCTTGAAGTAAGTAAATGCTTTATCTGTCTCTCCCATGCGATAATAGGTTTGTCCCAGGTTGTCCAGTATAACTGCATCTGTATCGTCATATTCCAAGGCTTCCAGATTGAACCTCAAAGCTTCTTCAATATCGCCTTTCTCGATAAGGAAATACCCTAAAGTTTCGTAAGTCCTAGAATTCTTTAGTTTTTCATGCATATCTGTAATCCTATCAATAGCTGCATCCAGGTCTCCTGTTTTCCAATAAGCCATTGATAGATTGATCCTGGCATTTGTTTTAATTTTGTCCTTGCGGGGAAAGAAAATTAAAATTTTGTTAAATACTTTTATTGCCTTTTCGAAATCTCCTTCTCGCATGAGCAATACACCATATGCCATTTGAACGTTAGGACTGCTTACATCCGCTCGTTCTGCCTTTTCATACCATTTTAAAGCTTTGTCATACTTACCTCTTGAATGATTGTAGTACCCTGCAAACCCAAAAATATTACCGATTAACCCCATTGTTTATTACCCCTTCCCAATTTTCTTATCAAACGTCTTCTTCTTTTTAGTAGATCTTCCAGTAAGTTTGAAGAAGTACTTCGCATCTTTGTCATCTGAATTGCTTTGTCGGTACAATCCAATGCATTTTGAAAATCCTTACTCTTATGTTCAAAATACTTTGCCATCTCAATAAAAGGAAACAGCAACATACTACCTTGCTCATCAGCCAAGTCAAGCCATAAATCCATGGCTTCTCCAGGGCCTTCATGTCTTTTCTTCATGTAGGCAATCCTTTTTTTTGCTTCTATTTTAAGAGAACGATTTGGAGCGGAACGTATACAAGCCTCATAGCACTCAGCCGCTTCCATTATTCTATCATTTCTCTCTAATTCCCTAGCTATTCCTAAAAGTTGAGAAGCGTCCCTGATTAATTGAGAAGTGTCCCCACTAGCTATAGCTATAGGATCTAAAAATAATTTACTTATATGCAGTAACAAAGCAGCCATGGCTACAATATCCAATTCATTGTGTTTTATAATTCGCTCCATCTCATCCGCTTCTCTGGTGTCCAGGTAATCCCAATACGCTTTTGGAATCATTGAGCCTGGGATGTCGTTGTGGCGAACATTTCCGAGGATATTTTCCTCTATGGATGACAACGAACAGCTCTCTAAATAATTAGCCCAAATACGTCTAGAAATATGCAATAAATCTAAATGTGTATTCTCCCAATGTAGAGGCTTCAGCCTGGAATATATCAAGCGACTCTCCATCAAGGGCCAGTCAAAGGATTTGCCATTAAAAGTAACTAGTACCTGGTAGTTTTTCAGTGTATCAATGACAGATTGAAGCATTGGATATTCTTCATCAAAATCTCTCATAAGATATTGTTCCACTACCAGACCTTCATCTGTGATGTAACCAAGTCCAACTAAAAAGGCATAGGTCCCTGAGCCTCCAGATAAGCCTGTTGTCTCTGTATCAAGGAACACAATATCCTTAGGATTAAAGTCTTGGTCTAGCCGAGTCCACCATTGAGAATTCGAGAAATCCCAGGCGAATAGCTTGGCTAAGGATGTTGAGCCGTAGAAGGCATCAGTTCCGTAAAGGATACGTTTTTTTACGAAGGATCCATCTGGACTTGTGATAAGCTGGCCACCAAAATTGTTCGGGTTTTCTATTGTCCTATTTTGGATGTCCTCACTACTCTCTTCTTTTACTGTCCCACAATCTAGTGTTGGATTTTCCAATATTGTATTGGATTCTTTACTTGAAAGGGAGCTGGATGACAAATTCTTGAGTTTGCCCTTCAAGTTGGGTATCATTCAAAATCCCTCCCAATATTTTTTGTGCTAATTCCTTACCCTTATCCGTTACTTCAGCTGCTGATCCGACACAAGCAGGGCAGCCGCTCTCACAAAAGCATTCCGATATAATCTCTCTGGACTTTTGAAACAACTCGCTATGTAATTCATATAAACGCTGACTAAATCCAATTCCACCTGGACAGCTATCATAAATATAGATGGTTGGTTTTTGGGTAAAAGGAGATTTTACGTGGTACACCACGTGTATATCACGGGGATCGCACATTAGATACAAAGGTGCAATATGACCTAATACATTGGAAACACCCATTAATCCATTCTGCAAATCATCCTGACTGGTAACATTAGCGGGAACTTCGCTTAAAGCCATCCAATAAGCTGTTGTCTGCAATTCCAGTTCTGGCAGGTTTACTGGGCCCCATCCCAGATTTTCATGGGTATCGAATTTAATTTTTTTGAACATGGTAACCATGGAGCTTACCATAACATCTCCCCAATTTCTTTCAGTACCTTTTTCTTGTGAGGATTGGAACACATCCAGCACCTTCATTGTAACAGCTAGATTGGCATCTGTGTAATAATCCACATCAACTTTTCTAACATAGGCCTTCTTTTCTTCAAAATCTAGCTTCTCTACCTGATACTGAGTTCCTTCATGGAGGTAAATTGCTTCTTCATGTAGGAGCTGTGGCGCGCTAAAGCGATCTGTTTCACCAATTACACGATGAACAGCTAATGTACAATCGATAATTATAAAGTTTTCGTTAGCAGCAGAACGTAGACTAATAGCATTGGATGGAAAGCTTTCAGCTGTCCAATGCCAGCGATTACCCACATGCCGAAGTATTTTGTTATCCTCCAGGTACTCTAAAATTTGGTCCGTACCATCTACCCCAAAATTTTCTCCATCTTCAAATGGTAGCTCAAAGGTAGCGCATTTGATGTGAGACATTAGAATATATAAGTTGTTAGGGTTTATTAAGCCATGCTCAGGGCTGGCCTCTAGGAAGAACTCCGGATGTTGAATGATGTATTGATCCAAGGGGTTGCTACTGGCTACTACTATGGCTATGGCGGTATCATTTCTCCGACCGGCACGTCCAGCTTGTTGCCAAGTGCTAGCTATAGTGCCTGGGTAACCGCACATAATACAAACTTGAAGTTGACCAATGTCTACCCCCAACTCTAGAGCATTTGTACTGACTACGCCCAAAATTTCACCAGATCGAAGACCTTTTTCAATTTCCCGCCTTTCCTTGGGAAGATAGCCACCTCTGTATCCTCTTATTCGATTTGAGTTGCCAAGCTTGTCCTTCACCAATTGTTTCAAATAAGTGACTAAAACCTCAACGCTAAGACGGCTCTTAGCAAACAAAATAGTTTGTACATTGTTAAGAAGGAAATTTGACGCTAATCTTTTTGTTTCGAGAAGAGAACTCTTCCGAATACCCAGTTGTTGGTTAATAACAGGAGGGTTATAAAATATAAGGTGCTTCTGACCGGAAGGAGCACCGTTTTCATCTACCAGTTCCACTTCCTGTCCAATAATACGCTCAGTTAATTCCTGTGGGTTTGCAATGGTTGCGGAACAACAGATAAACTGGGGATTGGAACCATAAAATTTGCAGATACGATGGAGCCTACGAAGAACATTGCCCATGTGACTCCCAAATACCCCGCGATAGGAGTGGATTTCATCGATGACTACATACTTTAGGTTTTCAAAGAGTTTCACCCATTTTGTATGATGAGGCATGATTCCCGAGTGAAGCATGTCAGGATTTGTAACAACTATATGACCAGCTTGCCGAATAGCTTTCCGTGCACTAACTGGGGTATCACCGTCATAGGTGTAAGTTTTTACGGGATGATCTAGCAGGTCAAGCATTTCATGTAATTCACTAACCTGATCTTGGGACAGGGCTTTAGTTGGGAAGAGGTAGAGTGCTCGTGCATCATCATTATTTAAGATTTCGTTTACCACAGGGAGGTTGTAGCATAAAGTCTTTCCAGAAGCCGTAGGGGTAACAACAACCACGTTCTTGCCTTCTAAAGACAATTGGATGGACTGGGATTGATGTGAATAGAGCTGGTGAATCCCCTTCTTTTCAAGGACTTCTTGTAACTCTGTGCGCAGTGCCTTGGGAAATGGACCATACTTTGCCTTACGCGGTTCAATCTCATTCCAATAACTAACGTTCCTCATAATTTCCTGATTGTTTTGTATCTGATCAACCAATTGGTCGATATTCATAAATCCCTTCCCCTTTGCAATCTCTTCTTTTAATTATACCTACTTTCTCCCCGAATGTCTATGTGGGGACACTTCTCAACTTTCAAAAATAGATGTGAGCAGAGATGGAGACGCAGAGATGGGGGACAGTTCTCAATTATTTACGATATATTGCATTGATGGGACAGTGGATGGGGACAGTTCTCAATTCTTCAATAAATTGAGAACTGTCCCCTATTAAAATAAAAAAATCTAACCAAGCTAATAATGGCATGATTAGACTTCTAAGATAAATATTTAGCTTCAGCTTAGTTTAATAATGTATAATGTCCGTCTCTTAAAGGAAATCCTATTAGGCTTGTGTCTAAATTTGTTATAAATCCAAAATACTTGAAAGCATTATTTACTTGGCCAACATTAAGTATTAATTCATCAGGCTGCTTGACTTATGAGTTCATCGAACATTTCAGAATACACATTGTCTCCACGATTCAGCAATTCGAATCCTATGTCGCATAATCGAGAACAGCAAGTAGTTGTTATGCTATGCATGTGCTGGCATATCTCGCGATAGCTCATCCCTCCTAACACCCTAAGCACATAGGCACAAAATGCACGATAAGGAATAAGTTCTCTTTTGCCTTTCCATGCAATATTTTGCTGTGCAAAACCAAGCTGTTTAGAAATATAAGAAATCACTTTGTCAGGCGAAACCCCTCTGATAATAACACCTCTTCCACTAATATACTCATTTTCTACTTCAGTTGAAACGTTTATAGTTAATGTTTCCATTGAATCCTCATCAATATGCCTTTGATGTCTAACAAACTCATGATATACACTTACAAAGTTATTGATATTGTTTATTTGAAGAATCTCCATAATAAAAGTCTTCTCTATGATATTATGATAGTCTAATCTCTTATTCAAGTATATGCCATATGAAGAATAAGGATATATCTCTTCTCTACCGCTATATTCTGGAATATCTTTAGGATTGTTATGTATATAAGCAGACACAGCTAAATTATATTGATCTGAGCTTAACACCTTACTCTGAAAACGTTCTTGAAACAAATGGCCGTGCCTATCATACTTCGTATTGTAATATCTCACATATGCTGTATTAAGACTATGCATGAACTTAGAAATATCGAAACCTTTAGGATCTAGGTGAATATGAAAATGATTATTCATCAGACAATATGCATAAACACTTGCACCATATTTGTCTGAATATCTTTTTAGTAGCTTTAAAAAATAATCTTTATCATCATTTTCTCTAAAAAGAAGTATTTCTGATAAACTTCGACTCATAACATGGTATATCGCCTGCTCGTGCTTTTGACGCGCTATTCTAGGCATTATGTCACCGCCAATCCATTTTCTTTATCATACTGCTATCTAAATTGAAGTTATGTTTATTGTATCATAGAACATATGTTTGGTAAAGTCTTTTCATGAAATTTATAAATAAAAATTTCGATATAAAATAAAACAAAAAATAAAGGGATTAGGTGGAAAATATGAAACCGGTAAATAGGAGGACAGTTCTCAATTATTTTACGATAAATTGAGAACTGTCCCCGTACTTAGTCCCAGTACTTAGTACATTAAATATGGATTGCCCAGCCCTCTACTGCCCGCATGGACTCCATGACAGCCTCTGACAAGGTTGGATGTGCGTGTACCATGGCGGCGATATCTTCAGGTAACAGTTCTGCGGTTTTTGCAAGTAAAATCTCGTGTATTAGCTCAGTAGCATTGGAACCTATACAATGAGCTCCCAATATTTCCTTCGTATCTGGATCAAAAAGCACTTTAACCATGCCATCTGGTTGCTCTACAGCTACTGCTTTACCTACGCCTAAAAATGGGAAACTCGCCTTCTCATATTTAATAGCTTCTTCCTTAGCTCGCCATTCGGAGTATCCAAAGCTGGCAACCTGAGGCTCGCAATATACACCACTTGGTATAGCCATGGGGTCTAATCTCTTAGGCGGATTTAATTCTGCTATGTGTTCCACTGCAATTTCCCCTTCTTTGGATGCAACATGGGCTAGTAGCGGCGTATTAATAACATCCCCAATAGCGTAGATTCCGGGAGCATTTGTCTCGTAGTAGTCACCTACTTGAATGAAACCTTTTTCAATGCCTACTCCCAAATCCTCCAAACCTAAGTTTTCCGAATTAGGAGTTCTCCCTACAGCAACTAAAATTTTATCAACGACTTGCGTAATTTCTTTTCCTTTATCATCTTCTAGGAGCACTGAGACTTGATCATTCTTAATTTCCATCGAACTTGCCTTAGTTCCAGTCATAACTTCTATACCATTCTTTTGAAAGGACTTCTTCAACAAATTTGATATTTCTTCATCCTCAAGAGGTAAAATTCGGGGCATGAATTCAGCCAAAACTACTTCCACTCCAAATGCATTCATAATATAAGCGAATTCAACACCTATAGCTCCGCCTCCAATTATTAAGATTTTTCTTGGAAGTTGTTCCTGCATTAAGGCACCTGTAGAGGAAATAACATACCGCTCATCAAAAATAAATCCTGGGATTTCTCTTGGTTTTGAGCCAGTAGCTATAATAATATTATTTCCTGTAATCTTCTTACCAGACGCCAAGCTAACTTCATTACGACCAGTAATTGTTCCCCTCGACTGTATTAAATCAACCTTGTTCTTCTTTAGCAGAAAACTAACACCTTTGGACAGTGTATCAGCTGCTTTTCTTGATCTTTGAAATACTTTCCTATAATCAAAGTCTTTACGATCTACCCCTATACCTAAACTCTCCATGACTGTCAGACCTTGAAACTGCTCTGCTTGATGTATCAAGGATTTAGATGGGATACAGCCAACATTCAAGCAGACACCCCCTACCTTGTCCTTTTCAACAACTGCTACCTTCAACCCTAGCTGGGAACCCCGAATGGCTGCTACATAACCTCCAGGACCCCCACCAACAATCACAACATCATAATCAAAATTATGCTTCATATATACTCCTCCAGTAGGTACCCCAAGGTACCAAACATCCATGTACTACATTTCTCTGTTTATATAAAACCTAGAATAAAGCGCGTATAGGATCTTCTATAATATCTTTCAAGTCTTTCAGGAAGGCTGCGCCTACTGCTCCATCAACCACTCTATGGTCACATGAAAGTGTTAATTTCATTTGTGTTTCAACAACAATATTATCATCCCGATCCACAACTGGCACTTTTTTCATTGCTCCTACTGCTAGAATGGCTGATCCCGGCGGATTAATAACGGCAGTGAATTCATCTATACCAAAGGATCCCAGGTTACTGATAGAAAAGCTTGCATTTTGATACTCTTCGGGCATAAGTTTATTGTTTCGTGCCCGCTCAATTAAATCACGCAACTCCTGATCAATCGCTAGAATACCTTTATTTCCACAATCGCGTACCACGGGGGTAATAAGACCATCTGTCTGTGCAACAGCTAAACCAATATCCGCCTGCTTCCTCTTGAGAATTGTATCTCCATTCCAGGATGCATTAATCGTCGGATGTTTCTTTAGAGCTTCCGCTACATACTTCATTAAAAATGTGTTAAATGAAACTTTATCTACCTGCGATTCATTTAAGGACTTCCTAGTTTTAACTAAATTATCTGCTGCTACAGTTATGGTCAAATAATAATGAGGTGCATTATATTTGGATTCTGCCAACCTTTGAGCGATAATTCTTCTCTTCGCAGAAACAGGAATTTCCTCATCTCCAGGGAATCCTTGAACTGATGAAGTTTTTGCTATTTGCTTTGTGACCATTTGTTCTACTATACCCTGCTTAACTTCGTGCGTTTTTTCACTTGCGACTTTTTCTTCCATAGGTTTTACGCGGTCAGTTCTTTCTTCCATAAATCTCTCGACATCGGCCTTTATAATTCGACCTTCAGGTCCAGATCCACTTATCTTATCTAATGGGAGACCGTTCATGCCAGCAATCTTTCGCGCAAGAGGAGAAACCTTTGTACGGGATTTTTGAGAACTGTCCCTACTGTCCAAAAATTGAGAACTGTCCCCGATGTCGATATCTTCATCATCCAAAAGTTGAGAACTGTCCCCACTCTTCAATTGTTGAGAACTGTCCCCGTTGGGGAGTAGGGATGAGAAGTCTTCGCCTTCCTCGCCGAGGATGGCTATAACTTCACCTATTGCGGCTTGCTCCCCTTCTTGAACTATAATTTTCAATAAAGTACCCTCCGAAGTGGATTCATAATCCATGGTAGCTTTATCCGTTTCTACTTCACATAAAACATCTCCAGAGTCTACCCAGTCTCCTTCTTTTTTTTGCCAACTAACTAATGTTCCTTCTTCCATAGTAGGTGACAGTGCAATCATTAATACTTGTTCAGCCATGGGCTAACCCCTCTATCTATTCTAACTTTCTCGTTATTTTCATAATTGTACATATCTGGTAAGCAACTCCCTATAGATACATAACTCGTTTTACTGCATCTTCTATCTTTTTTAAGGTAGGCTGTACCTCCAGCTCCAATGTATGATTATATGGCATTGGGACGTCCTCGGAGGTAACTACTTCTACTGGTGCATCCAAATAATCAAAGCAATTTCTTGAAATCAACCATCCGATATGTGAAGCTACACTAGCATATGGCCATGTTTCATCAACAATTACACAGCGATTGGTTTTCCTGACCGATTCATAAATTGCCTCTTCATCTAATGGTCTTATTGTTCTGATGTCAATAATTTCTGCATCTACACCATCTGTAGCTAATTTCTCCGCAGCCTCTTCAACCATTTTTAGTGGCTTAGAATAACTTATTAATGTAACATCCTTACCTTCTCTTTTTACATCAGCCTTGCCTAAGGGTATCAAATATTCTTCCTCTGGAACCTCACCCTTCCAGTTATACATCAATTCAGCTTCTAAAAATAGAACAGGATTATCGTTACGTATGCTTGATTTAAGCAGTCCTTTGGCATCGTAAGGTGTACCGGGCGCAACTACCAGCAATCCTGGTATATGTGCAAACAAGGACTGCAAAGCCTGTGAATGCTGCGAACTCAAGTATTCTGCTGGCCCATTGGGTCCTCTGAAAACGATAGGAATGTTAACCTGACCGCCCGACATATGCCTCATCTTAGCTGCATTATTCACTACCTGATCTAACGCTATTAGTGAAAAGTTATATGTCATCCACTCAACAATAGGTCGTAATCCAACCATAGCTGCCCCTATTCCAATACCGGTAAAACCTGCTTCTGTAATGGGAGTATCAACCACCCGTTTTTCTCCATACTTATCTAATAAACCTTGGCTTACTTTATAGGCTCCATCATACTCAGCAACTTCTTCTCCCATAAGAAACACCCGCTCATCTCTAGCCATTTCCTCATCCATTGCCTGTCTTATTGCTTCACGAAACGTAATAATAGCTATTGTCTCCACCTCCAATTAAGCATAGATATCCTCATACATTGCCTCTAGGGGAGGCTCTTCGCTTTGTTCTGCGAAATTTACCGATTCGTTAGCGATATCCTTGCACTTTTTATCCATTTCTTTATATATTTCTTCAGTTAGAATACCTTCTTCTAACATTCTGTCTTGTAAAATTGTTATAGGATCCTGATTTCTGTATCCATCCAATTCTTCTCTAGTTCGATATTTCGCTGGGTCACTCATGGAATGCCCCCGATAACGATAGGTCTGAATCTCCATAAAAACTGGTGTATTTTGTTCCTTCACCATTTTTATGGCTTTTTGGGTTTCTTCATATACTGTTAGAACATCCATCCCATCAACTTGCCAGGATGGTATATTATAGGAATCGCCCATAACAGAGTAGTCATGCACAGAAGAAACTCTTTTGAAATTGGTTCCCATCCCATACTGGTTGTTTTCACAAATGAAAACAATTGGCAGATTCCAGATTTTTGCCATGTTCATGGTCTCGTGGAATACTCC